>JANMEI010000245.1:0-5253 GCA_031376865.1 Acidimicrobiia bacterium
CGTCTGACGGGGGCGTCGTTGCTTTCCGCACACTTTTCTCAGAGCGAGGGAGTTCCACTCCAGGTTCGGATTGCCAGTGGCATATGCTGATCCCGGTGAGCAAGCGACACTCGTCTACGGTGTCGGACACGGATCCGAGTATCGGAAGCCAAACCTCGAGCCGCAACGCTGACCGATTCGCACTCTTGCTGGTCTTTTTTTTGAGTTCGTTCGTCTTGTCGGGGCTGATGATCCACAGCATTTCGGATGTGGCGAAGTTCGAGACGGGCGATGCTGCAGCCAACTCATTGCTGGTGCGCGAGGCCAAGGATTTTCGCTTGACCGTTGGCAACTATTCCAGGGTCGGTTTCAATCATCCGGGCCCCGCCCTGTTGTATGTTTTGGCGGCTGGCGAGATCGTCTTCCATGATGTGTTCCCGTTGGCTCGTACCCCGTTTGGTGGTCAGATGGTTGGGCTTGGCGTTTGGAATTCGTTGCTGCTGGCACTGATCTTCCACCAGATGCTGCGTGCGTCATCTGGTCGACTCGCCGGGATGGCCCTATTTTCGATCTTTCTTGCTCTATTGGCGAAGTTAGAGCCGGGATCGTTCACCAACAGTTGGTTTCCATATGTATACGTACTGCCATTTGCGCTGTTTCTCTGTTCTCTAGCGTTGGCCCTAGCCCGACGTGACCGAGGAACCGTTGTTCTTGGTTTTGCAACCGGGATTTTGTGGAACGCCCATGTTGCATTCATCCCAATCACCCTGATTGCGATTGCGCTGGGACTATTCGTCATCACCGGGCGCTTGGTTCGTCGGCAGCAGTTGAAGGCATCATGGGTCGACTTGTTACGTTCTTTCGTGCCGGCCGTCGTTGTGTGGGCAATTCTTCAGGTGCCGTTGCTGATCGAATTGTCGCGTCGTTGGCCGTCACCAGTGAAGGATTTCGTTGCCTTCGGATCCGATACTCCCGATAATCCACTGGTGGATGCGTTGCGTTTTACCTTGTCGTTTTGGCCACTGACGCGAGGGTTGGTAGGCGCCTTGTGGATTGCTGCGTTGCTGGTGTTGCTCTATCGGGGACGGAAAGACTACTCTATTGTAAGTGCACTTATTACAACGGCACTTATCTCGACTGTAGCGGCGCTCGTGTATGCGGTGTTTGGAATCGATGACCTCAACTTTCGATACGTCGCCTTATTCTATCGATCCGCAATTGCGCTCGGGTTGGCGGGGTCTGCGGTCGTGTTGGGTGGCTTTGCTAATCGGATGCTGACTGCGCCGCGCCGCCGAGAAGTTGCGATTCGAGGTGTTTCATTTGCCGCGCTCGTCTTTGCGGTCTTCGCCATAGTTCGCCACCCCATTGCGGTTTCGGCAACAAAACCCCGTTTGGATGAAGATGTGGTGCGGATGGCCGAGGCAACCGGCAAAACTGGAGCGAGGCTTCACATCGATATCGCTCAGTTTGGCTTCTTATGGCCAAGACTTGCAGGGTTGCAACTTGCTGCATCTCGACAAGGGGCTCCCCGGACGTGCATTGCGAGCCGATGGCACATTCTGTTTACCGCCAAAGCAAAATGCGCAGAGTCTGACCGAGCCCTTCCAGATGTTCGAGTTGAGGCTGCGCTCGATGCAAGCGGAAACCCAACGGGCATCAACTTTGTCCCGATCGATCTCCGGCTTAAGACAGGTGATTACTTTGTCCCTGGCGCTCCGGCTGACAACGACATCGCCCTTGTGCTTGGAAACGGCTGGTCAGCTATTGAAGCCGGACGAATTTGGGCTGCCGCCGATACCAGTTCGCTCGATTTCACCACGGCATCTGCGGTCACAGCGAAAGTTGAACTTGACCTCGAAGCTCTGATTGGCGGCGCGCAACGTGAAGTTCGTGCAGAAGTTCGAGTGAACGGGGTGATCACAGACACGTGGGTGTTCACCCCCTCCAACAACCGGGGGGTACGCACCGTCAATCTCCCAGCTACCACCACCGGACGGTCGATGCTGGAGTTGAGGGTTAATAATCGCTCGAGCGCAGTCAGACTTGGCCTGGGTCCGGATCGCCGAAAGGTGGGACTCGCCCTGTTCAAAGTCGATGTCCGATCGGTTTCCGCACTCCCTTAGTCAACGGCATCAAAATCGAGATCAAGATTCTCAACGTCTAAACAAACTGCTTCACCCGCTCGAACGAACACCCCGCCGATCCGGCGGGGTGTTTTGTATTGGCATGTCAACTTCTTTTACCCGGTCACTCGATGACAGCGCTTGCAGTAGAGATTGAGTATTGACAGCTCACGTTACATAGGCAGATAGTCATCAGTCGAGAGAACGTTTTGTGTCACTCTGTGCAAATCCGTAGCACTACGACTTTGCTGCTCCCCGAGAGACGTCGAACCCGTTCGCTCGATCCCGACGGAAAAAGGAGCCCCACAATGAAGCAAGTGTCTCTACAAGCGCGTCCGAGATTCCACCGAATCTTGGTCCCTGTGGCCGGTCTGGTATTGCTCGGTAGTTCAGCATTAGCTGCCGTTAGCCCAGACTCGGTAGTCGCGGTGAAAAATCCCGGCGACAGTTTTGTGGTCAAAAAGGTAGTCAGTACTCCCACCATTCCACCCAAACCCGACGTGGTGTTTCTGGCCGATGCGACCGGGAGCATGGGTTCAGCCATCGCCAACGTGCGAATTGGTGCCACCAACATCATGAACCAGGTCCGCGCTGCTCAAGCCGACTCGCAATTTGCCGTCGCGAGTTACCGCGACGTTGGTTCTTCGTACGTATTCCGGCTTGAACAAGCGGTCACAACCTCTATCCCGGACGCACAACTGGGAATCAACTCGTGGGTTGCTGCGCAAGGTGGCGACACCCCCGAAGCACAACTGAACGCCCTGACTCAACTTGCTAACGGGCCAACCGGTTTCCGGCCCGGTTCAAGCCGAATCATTGTGTGGTTTGGCGATGCTCCAGGGCACGATCCCAGTCTCGGAGCCACACTTGCCACCACGATCGCAGCATTGCAGGGTGCAGGTGCCCGTGTTATTGCGATCTCAACAGGCGCAAACCAGTTGAACGGGTCCGGTCAGGCGCAAGCGATCGCAAGTCAAACTGGAGGACTACTCCTGAACGGCATCGACGACAACGCCGTGGCCGACGCGATTGTAAGCGCACTGAGCAATCTTCCCGTGACCGTAACGCCGAGCATCCAATGTGACTCGGGCTTAACGCTGGCGCTAACGCCCACCAGCCCCGAAACGATTGTCAGTGGCGGCAACGTCACCTACGACGAACTCATCACCGTAGATCCAGCGCACCCGGGTGGTGTAACGCTAACTTGCACCGTCAGGTTCCTACTGAATGGACTTGAGCAAGACGGATTCACAGAAACCGTAAGTGTCACCGTAAACGGAGCCGATATGGCCATCGTGAAAACGGGGCCCGCATTGGTAACTGAAGGTAATTCCTATGCGTACACACTGACGGCAACCAACAATGGCCCAGCGACTGCCACCAACGTCACGGTGACGGATTCCATACCAGCCAACGCTACGTACGTATCGGCGCCTGGTTGCGCTTTTGCAGCTGGTCAAGTTTCGTGTGTCGTGGCATCGCTGGCCAGTGGAGCGTCCCAGGCGTTCACCATCAACGTTTCTGCCCAAAGTGCGGGGAACTCGATCACCAATACCGGCGCAGTTGCCGCCGCCCAATTCGACCCACAGCTCGCTAATAACTCGTCGACCGTGGTCACCAAACTGAATCACAATCCGATCTGCGCAGTCGTGACCGGTGGGCCAAATCTGTGGCCACCCAATCACAAGCTCCGGACGATAAAACTGACTGGGGCAACGGATCCCGACGGTGACCCGTTGACTTGGTTGGTAACCGGTGTCACCCAAGACGAGGCCCTCAACGGGCTTGGTGATGGCGACACCTCCCCCGATGCCGCTCTCGGATCGGGTAACACTTTGCAGCTTCGTGCTGAACGAAGCGGTCTCGAAGATGGCCGGGTTTACCGGGTTGCATTTACCGTGACCGACGGCCTCGGAGGGTCGTGCACTGGTGTCGCCAACGTTGGTGTGCCGCATGACCAACGCCCAGGCGCTGTTGCGATCGACTCGGGTTTAGTAGTTAACAGCCTGGCCTGATCTCGCAAGTCGCTTTTTCTCAAAAGCTCTTCCGCAGAGCCTCGCCAGTACTGGCGAGGCTCTGTCGCGAATCGTCTGAAAGTGTTACGCGACGATGATGTGTTTGAGGACGCCGGCGGTACCAAAGGCTGCTTCGAGCTCGCCCTTTAAACCTTCGAAGTTCTTCGTAGTGCGGCGAGCCCCAATGGCGCCACCCATCCAGCCTGATGAACTCTTCTCAACACGAATGATGCCGTGCCCTTCGGGGGCGGTCATGACCGACACCCCAACTTTGAAGTACTGAGCGAGGGCACCCAAGAAGATATTGGCAATTTTGTTGCCCCGTTCGGCGGTGGCTACCCATTCTGATCCCCACGTGACTTTGAATTTGCGGGCTTCGAGAGCCTGCGTCACGGTTGCTTTTGCCCGTCCTGCATCGCCTTCAACATGGAAATCAAGTGTCTTCATGGTGGGAGATTACCCTGGACGCAATGGTCGACTTGCCCGGATCGTTCCGCCACTGGTTGGGAGCGGCCCCCGGTCCCATAGTGGTGCTCGCTGCGTTGAACATGGCCGATGAGTTCGACCGGATTGCGTTCAGCGCCCTCAGCCCTGAGATTCGGGATCGATTCGGATTGAGTGACGGACAAATCCTGATGCTCAATGTCGTTCCGGGAATCGTGATTCTGTTGACGGCTGGATTGATCGGCTGGTTGTCAGATCGACACAACCGAATCGTGGTGAGCCTCGGTGCAGCGGCTGGCTGGGGGCTTGCCTCCATCGGAACGGGGCTTGCCCCAACGTTGGCGGTGCTGATCGTCGTGCGCATCTTGTCGGGACTGGGTCGGTCAGCCAACGAAATTGTTCATCCAAGTTTGATTGCCGACCTCTATGCCGAGCCCCAACATCCACGGGCGTTTCTCATTCACCGACTCGGAAACCCGGTGGCCCAGGTGTCTGGGTTGGTAGCCGGGTGGATCGGCGGCGCGTTTGGGTGGACGTGGGCGTTCTACCTTCTAGTGATCCCCACCTTGTTGCTGACCACTGCACTCGCTCGAATCCCGGAGCCAGGGCGTCGTCAACGCAACGGGGAGACCGGCAAACTGCTGCCCCTACCTCAGGCAGTTCGACTTTTGTCGAAGTACCGAAGTTTTCCG
>JANMEI010000265.1:0-5133 GCA_031376865.1 Acidimicrobiia bacterium
CCGCTCAATCGTGTCATGCAGAAACGCCGCGAACGTGAGTTCATCCCAGACGTGGAAATGAATCGAATAGTTGGTTTGATCGAGTAACTCTGCTCGATGGCGGGCGGGGTCACCGTGTAACCCATCGACCACGGTTGCCCACTCGAGATAATGCTCAAACCGATGCGCTGCAACGTCAGTGAACTCGAAATGCAATTGCGAGGTCATCGCCCGCAACGAATCGATCGAGTTTTTGCAGTTAGGAATCAACAAAAACAACACGCCACCCGGCCGGAGCACCTGTGTCCATCGGACAATCGCCGCAACCGGATCTTCGACGTGTTCAATGACGTTGCTCGCAATCACAAAGTCGTAGCTGTTGTCGATCACAGTGACAAGTGCAGCACCATCGTCGACGATCGTGACCTCGACCAGCTCATCTTCAATCTCAGGATATTCTGCGCGCAGACGATCAGTTGGATAACGGTCGACATAGTGGACCAGGACGCCCACACCAACGCGCTGCGGATTGTCAAGCGCTCCGATCTCGATGCCCGTCCCGTGCAACACGTGTTGAGCCATGACATCGCTCAGGACCGAAGCATCAAATGACTCAAGCGACAGGCGAGAAATCCGGCGGATTCCACCAACCAACAGTCCAGTTTCTGCATCGACGACAGTGATGTCGTGAATCGTGCCACTGAGATCCACCAGGAATGGTCGCAACTCAAAGCGAAACCGATAGGCACCGTCGCCGAACCCAGCCGCTGCCAGGTCATCGCCTATCCCGTCAGCAACTACCGAACCGACGAAGATGTCGTTAACGGCGACCTTCACGGTTATCCGGTGCGATGGGCGATCGGGGTCCCAGGCCCAACCACGAACCACATCCCATCCACACTCATCGATATGTCCACTCACCGCCATCCACCAAGTCTACGGACCTCCGGAAGATCCCGACGGTTCTGCATGGCTGTAGACGATCGGAACGCATTCTCCTACACTCGTAGGAGACGTGCGAAGGTTTCTCTTACTAGGGTCAGCGTGTCAACGCCGAGGAAACGTGCCCGGCCTGAAAAGGGGATCAACGTGCGTAGGAATACCGCCACCAGAATAACCACCAAGACCAGCCTCGTCATGCTGTCCGCTGTCGCCGTTGCTGCACTCTCGCTTTCTGCGTGCGGGTCGAGCGCAACAAACGACGGCACCACGGTGGCTGCGGAAGCTGACACGACGAGCGCGGCAGATCCAACCACCGAAACGACAGTGGCGGCAGAGACCACTCTTGCTGCAACAGGGACAGACACCACAGTCGCCGCTGCGACATCCGGCGACAAGGTGTGCGCTGGTCAAAAGGTTGCGTTCGTTTCGACGCAAAAGGCTGGCGATCAAAGCGTTGTCGACGACATGATCAACAACGGCATGAACGCCGCCAAAGAAAAACTGGGGGCCGACACGCAATACGTCGAAGCCCTTGACCCGGCGACCTTCGAGTCAACCCTACGTAACGTTGCCCAGTCTGGCGCCAAGGTTATTGCCACCACGTTCTTGGAAATGGGCGAACCACTCCAAGTAGTCTCGAAGGACTTCCCCGACGTTCGGTTTATCCAGATCTACGCAGCACCGGTTGAACCAGCGCTGCCAAACCTTCGCACCGTCTCGTACCGATACGACGAAGCAACATATCTGTCAGGCCTCGTCGCAGGCACGGCAACGAAGAGCAAGATCCTCGGCTACGAAGGCGGACTTTTCCTTCCCGGAATCAACACCGACTTCAACGCCTTCAAAAAGGCTGCACTCTCGATCGACCCAGCCATCAAGGTGTTGCCGGGCGAAGTTGGTTCGTTCTCCGACGATGCCAAAGCAAAAGAAGTGGTGTCGGCGTTGTATACCCAAGGTGCTGACATCGTGCAGGGTGACGGTCCCGTCATCGGCCATATCGAAGCAGCGAAAGACAAGAAGGGTTACGTCATCATGGGCGCTCCAGGCTTGGTCGACAAGGCACCCGAGCTCATCATGGGTGTCACGTTCATCAAGTTCGGCGATAGTTTGTTCAATCAATTCAAGAGCGCTTGCAGCCCAGATTTCGCTGGTTCGCATGAGGCCAGTGGCGTGAAAGATGACATCACCGGGTTCTACGTACCTGAACAGTTCATTGCCAAGGGTGATCCGGAAATGGTGAAAAAGGTGCAGTCTGCACTGCCAGCTGTGGACAAGGCGATTGCCGATATCAAAAGCGGGACCCTCGTGATTCCGTTTGACGGAACCAAACCGTAGATCGAAGTTGTCAGTGCACGAAGAACATCCGTAGTAGCTGACAGCACTCATGGTCGACGAAATTATTCGTGACTCCTGTTCCGTTGAGGTCACTCACCTCTCGGTCCACTTTGGATTGTTTGTCGCGCTCGATGACATCTCACTCACCCTTTCCGGTGGGGGAGTACATGCCATTGTGGGACAGAACGGGGCGGGGAAGACCACGATGGCCCGTGCCCTGATGGGACTCGTTGAACCATCCGCTGGTTCGATTTCCCTGAACGGGAAACCGCTACCTCTTTACAACGTCAAGGCAGCAAAGGCTTCTGGGGTTGAGATGGTGCATCAAGCGTTTTCACTTCCACCGTCAGCAACCGTCGCTGAAGCTATTGAGTTTTTTCATCCCTCGCGTCGATCCTTGCGACCATTCTCGTCGATAGCGCTTTCTGAAAACGTGCAACAGCGACTGTTGGCTGTTGGGGTCAAGATCGACCCCACTGCTCGTATTTCTTCGCTGCCCGTTGAGACGTTGCAATCGCTCGAAATCGGACGAGCGTTGATGTCTCATCCCCGTGTGTTGATCCTCGACGAACCAACTGCTGTGCTTGCTCCGCAAGAAAGCGAAGCACTTTTTGCTCGTGTACGAACGATCGCAGCCAGTGGCGTTACGGTTTTGCTGATCCTGCACAAAGTTCGTGAAGTACTGGCAGTTGCCGATACCGTCACGGTGCTCCGCGGAGGAAAGTGTGTCGCCGCATCGTTGCCAAGCAGGTCGTTTGATGAACGAGAACTGAGCCAAGCAATCATCGGTCAAGGCCTCCCGACTGAAAGCCAACGATCAGCCGAGGTTGGCGACAACCGTCGTACGACGTTGCTTCAACTCGAAGCTGTAAGTACACAGAAGAATCCGGGCGATGCGTCTCTTGAACGTGTGAGCCTCGAAGTACACGATCATGAGATAGTTGGCGTCGCCGGCGTCGAAGGCAACGGCCAGCGAAGTTTGGTCGAAGCAGCGGTCGGGCTCGCTAACATCACCTCAGGAACTATCGCCTTGCTGGGTCAAGATGTCACCAAGTCCTCGGTTACCACGCGACGACGAACGGGCCTACGGATCATCCCGTTCGAACGTCTATCCGAGGGTGTCAGTACCAGTCGTTCACTCTGGGAGAACGTCGTCGCAGGACAACTTGCGATTGGGCAGAACACCTTCGGGTTTGTGTCACCTCGAAAACTTCGGGAAAACGCTCGGGCCGCCCTAGATCGATGGAGTGTGAAGTATCAAAGCCTCGACCAACCCGCCGGTTCATTGTCCGGTGGCAATGTGCAGCGACTCATCCTGGCTCGAGAACTGGGCGAGGGCGTTCGGGTTCTCGTCGCCGCCCATCCCACTCGGGGCCTCGATCTCGGCGCCACAGCGTTCGTGCACCAGACCCTTTCTGAACTATCCGAATCGTCAGCAATCCTCCTCGTGAGTGCAGATCTGGACGAGCTGTTTGCCCTTTCCGACCGCATCGTCGTGATGTTGGCGGGACGAATTGCAGGAACGTTTCTTCCGCCGTTTGATCGACGCGAAATTGGAGCTGCCATGGTTGGAGCGCACCTCGAGGCTTCCCACTAATGCTTGGCGTGCAACAGTTTCGACGCGCAGGCCAAGCTGCGGCTCCACGAGTGGCCGCACTGGTAAGCGGCTTGATGTTGCTTGCCGTGGTCCTGGGGGTGAGTGGTTACCCACTCGGCAAAGTCCTGAGCGGATCGATCCAAGGCTCGTTCACGGCGCCAGGAGCGTGGCAATCAACCGTGAGGTGGATGATTGCCTACGTCATCATCGGAGCCGGCGTCCTGGTCACCGTACGCGCTGGATTTCTCAATCTTGGATCTCAGGGACAGTTCTACCTTGGTACTACGGCTTCCGTTTGGATCGCGCTCAAATGGAATGGGCCGCAGGTGGTGGTCATCGCTGCTGCACTCCTCGGCGGGGCAGCAGCGGGGGCCATCTGGGCGCTGATCCCGGGACTCCTTCGGGTCATCTGGGGTACTGACGAAGTCATCACCACACTGATGGCCAACTTCCTCGGAGTCTTGTGGTTGCGGTGGGTCACCTCCGGACCGCTCCGCAATCCTGCTGGAAGCGGCGAATCAACTTCCACCGAAACAATTGGCAAACAGGTTCGTATTAGCTCCGGTACAGGCGTGTCCTGGTTCACCGTTGCACTGGCAATCTCTGTGTTATTCGCAACGTGGTTCCTCGTCACTCGGACCCGGTTCGGCGTCTTGTCCGCTATCACCGGCCGAAATCAACTCATGGCCGCATGGCAGGGCATTGACGCTCGACGCGCTGGCATCATCTCGTTTGTTGTGAGCGGCGCAACGGCTGGACTCGCTGGAGCGATAGAAGTGCTTGGCCCCAACGGACGTGTCTCATCGGGCTTTGCCCCAGATATTGGTTTTACCGCGATCCTCGTTGCGATTATCGGGGGGCTGAGTTTGGTTGGTTTGTTACTTGCAGCGTTGGTGTTTGGGGCTCTCCAAGCAGCTTTGTTGTACCTCCCCATCGTGACGGATCTTCCTCCGTCCGCACTGAATTTGTTGAGAGGAACGGTGGCACTGCTGATCACGGTTGGCAGTGTTGGCGGTGCAATTCGGATCCGTCGACGACAAACAAAACCATCGGGAAAACCGGAACGGGTTGCACATGTCAGCAAATGATTTCTTCCAGTTGTTTGCGTCGACGCTGCGTGCGTCATGCCCATTGATTCTGGCTGCTCTTGGCGCCACATTTGCGTCCCGTTCGGGGGTGTTCCATCTTGGTCTTGATGGCCTCATGCTCTTTGGTGCATTCGGCGCAATCGCAGGAACGAGATGGACCCACAATGCCTGGCTTGGAGTAGTGATAGGTGT
>JANMEI010000324.1:0-8996 GCA_031376865.1 Acidimicrobiia bacterium
CATCAAACTCACCTCGAAGCTGACGGACTTCTCCGGGTATCTGATCTTGATCGGTGCCGTCGCCTTGACGATTGCCTTCGTGTATTACTCGAAGGATCGCGATTTTGGCCGCCTGTTCCGTTTCGCCAACAACAGCGGTGATGCCGGTGGTGGCGTCTGGCCCAAGACAGGAAGCAAGGTGTTCTTGTTTGCGCTGGGGTTGCTGCTGCCGATTTACACCATTACCGGCTACGACGGATCAGCACATACTGCCGAGGAAACCGTTGATGCCAGCCGCGCCGTGCCACGCTCCATGGTCAACTCGGTGCTGTACTCGTCTGTATTCGGGTACTTGTTCCTGTGTGCGTTCGTTGTTGCTATCCCGGACATGGACGCTGGCGCGAAGCAAGGCTTCAACGTGTTCTTTTGGACTGCGAACGAGGTGTTGCCAAACGGCCTCAAAATTGCACTTTTCATTATGATTTTCGTGGCCCAATACCTGTGCGGATTGGCAACGGTTACCTCTGCATCGCGGATGATCTATGCCTTTGCTCGTGATGGTGGTTTGCCTGGATCCAAAGTATTGAAAAAAGTGCATGACAAGTTCCGCACGCCGGTAGCCGCCATCTGGGTTGCCTCGATTGCGGCAGTGTTGTTTACTGCCTATGCAAAGGTGTACACGGTCATTGTTTCAGTCACCGTCATCTTCCTGTTCCTCTCGTTCGCGCTGCCCATAGCCTTTTCGCTGCGGGTCCACGGAAAGTCATGGGCAAAGATGGGCCCGTGGTCTCTGGGCGGAGCCTACAAACCGGTGGCCGTTGGTGCGATTCTTGCCATGGTGTTGATCTTTGTGATTGGAGTACAACCACCAAACAACAAGGCGCTCTGGATCACGCTGGCCTTCCTTGGAGTGACGGCAATTTTGTGGTTCGCCGTCGAAAAGAACCGATTTCAAGGAGTCCCGAAATCCGAGGGCATAGACGGTGCGGCCACCGAACCTACAGGGCAAGCAGGTTCGCGCTAAATGGTGAGTGGTGCGAACAGCGGCCGGTTAGCTGGTCGCACCGCGATCATTTCCGGTGGTGCATCGGGCTGTGGCGAAGCAGCATCGAGGCTGTTTGCGGCGGAAGGCGCAACCGTTGCCATCATCGATCAGCAGGGAGATTTGGCTGCCGCAGTGGCTGCATCGATTGTCGCTGCTGGTGGTGTGGCGGTCTCCGCGGCAGCCGATGTTTCCAATAGCCGCCAGGTGACTGACGCGGTTGCGTTGGTCACTAAGTTGGTGGGGACAGCAGATGTGTTGTTCAACCATGCGGGAACGCTGATTGTGCGACCTTTTCTGGAAACAACTGAAGAAGAGTGGGATCGCCTGATGGCGATCAATGTGAAAAGCATGTTCCTGATGACCAAAGCTGTTCTGCCCGGGATGCTTGCGTTGGGTAAAGGCAGCATCGTATGTACGTCATCAATCTCGGCTGTTGCGGCAACCCCGATGGAGGTTCTCTACGGAGCAACAAAGGGCGCGTGTCATCAGTTTGCTCGGGCAATAGCCGTCGAGTTTCGCGATCGCGGTATCCGGTGTAATGCGGTGTGTCCAGGCTTCATTCGCACCCCCCACGGCATGCGCGAAGTTGAAGAGCTCACCCGTTACGGCGTCGACGTGTCCGATGCCGCTATTGCCGCTCAGCAAGGTCGCATGTGCGAGCCCGAAGAAGTTGCCCGGGCGGCATTGTTCTTAGCGAGCGACGACGCCAGTTTCGTGAACGGTGCGCAGCTCTTCGTAGACAACACCTTCACGTCGGTGTAACTCAGGAACCGTAGAGCTTCGTCATCTGCCGGATCGTTGAGCGGAGCGCAGTTCGCACGGTCGAAGGCTCCAGTACTTCGATGTTGTTTCCACACGGCAAAAACAACTGAACAGCCTGAGAAATCGATTCGATGGGGACAGTAGCGAGGAGCCAGCCACGCCGGTCGGGTCGAGCAGTGGCAAGCACTTTAAGTTGCATCGATCGTTGAGCCGTACTCACATATTCGGGAGAAACTCTGACCGACGCAAGTTCTGTTGTCAGACTCTGTTCAAACCGGGCCGCGTGAGTGGCCCACCACGTTGCCAGGTTGAACGAACTTGGTCGCTTGAACTGCTCGCCGAGGGTTATGGCACGGATCTCCGCTGCTCGGTACATCCGAATGTCTCGTTGATGTTTGGCAACGAGATACCAACTGCCCGCCTTCAACACAAGCCCGAGTGGTGCAACGGTTCGCTCCGATGAGGATCGCCACGAGTCATAGGTCATCGTGATCTGGCGGTTTTGCCACACAGCTTCAGCAACCGTGCCGAGATGCTCGACATGGTCCTCCTGTCGGTACCACGGCAGCGGGTCGAGATGAAAGCGGGTGGCGATGTGATCAACGCGCCCGAGCGAAGCAAGCGCAGCCGATACCTTTCGTTGACCAGACGATGCCAGTTCAGATAGACCAAGGGCTTCCGCTGGACCCTGTAACGAAACAAGAAACATGGCCTGCGCTTCGCCAAGCGAAAGTCCGGTCAGATGACTCTGCCAACCATCCACCAATGCGTACCCACCTTCTCTGCCGCGTTCGGCGTAGATCGGAACACCTGCAGCGCAACACGCTTCGATATCTCGATAGATGGTGCGGACCGACACTTCGAGTTCTTCAGAGAGAGTGGTTGCCGTCATCGCCCCGCGGGACTGAAGGAGCAACACGATCGCCAGCAGTCGAGATGCGCGCATGCGTAACTATTTCATTCATACCTGTCACTAGTTGTCAGGTATGGCGGTACAAGATGGGCAGATGACTTTCACAGGCCAGGCAAGCGATTTTGATTTCCTGTTTGGTACGTGGCGGGTGGAACACGACCGGTTGAAGTCTCGTCTCGTAAACTGCACTGATTGGGAACAGTTCGATGGAACCTGCAGTGCGAGACCAATTCTTGGAGGGTCCGGCAACGTTGACGACAACCTGCTTCATCTCCCAAGCGGCGACTACCGCGCTGCAACCATTCGAACCTTTAACGAAGACACTCGACGCTGGTCGATCTGGTGGATTGACGGTCGAAATCCGCACTCGATCGACGTACCAGTGGTCGGAGGATTCGATGCTGGCGTTGGTCAGTTCGTGGCCAAGGACACGTTGACCGGCAAACCGATTGACGTGCGTTTTCGTTGGACCGAAACCGCAACCGCGTCACCGCGTTGGGATCAGGCGTTCTCCGCAGACGACGGTGTCACCTGGGAAGTGAATTGGCGCATGGAGTTCATTCGTAGCGACGGCTAATGAGTGGTTGCCTGCTCGATAACCAACTCAATCGTTCCTCGAAAGTGGGCAGGGGTCATTTCTAAATAGGTCCCGCACAGTTCTAGCGAGGAGCGCTCCGCATCGTTGACCCCACCTTTATCAGCGGCGGCAATCAGCACCAGATGCGTCAACAGACTCTCCCTACCGTGTTCGTCGAGCGTTGTCGCTAGTAACTGCAACTGTGCCGGCAAAGTACTGAGATCGAACTGATACAGGTCATGCTCTAGATTGGCTTCGTTGTACTCAGGGACGTAATGAGAAACCAGTCGAAGAGCTTGCGACTTGCTGATCTGACTCCCGGTCCCGCTTCTGAGCACAGCGACGACGGCACCACGCAAGCCAATAAAGAAGCTATCGGCTTGCTGGGCAGCGGTGGGCCGATCCAGCACGACCGGCTCGAAGTCGATGAAACAGCTTTGGCAATGAACGACATTTCCAAGGACGTTCAGCGGAATCAGCGGGATGAAAAACAATGCGAAGAATCGTCTCGCCAATTTCAACGCGTAGGGACGGTCAGCCCTTTCGTTTGGGCACAGAAAAACCCCTTCCGACAGTGTTTGGTAGATCACTCGAATTCCAAAGATGATCATGCAGTTTCGCCTTCTTTGTTGTTGGTTCGCACGAGTAGGAAGCTCACCACCGCCAACACAACTCCCACGATGACGGCAAGCAACGCAATCGAATTCACTTGAACGGCTACGATACCGCTCACTCGAAAACCCCGAGGTGTGCGAACCGGTGGCGGTTGACGCACGTGAACACCCGGAGAATGAGTGACTGCCACGTATAACCCTGCGAAGAGACAGACGAACGACCCAAACCCAGTCACTACTGCCGAGGCAAAGCGTTTCGTCGTCATCAACCCATTCCAATCACGAAACAACACGTGAACCCAGACTAACGGTTGAGAACAAACTTGGCCGCTGGAACACCGAGTAACCTGGACCAACGTGCCAGCAACAGTTGTAGTCGGAACGCAATGGGGAGACGAAGGGAAAGCCAAGGTCATCGACCTTCTGGCTACCCGGGCGGACATGGTGGTCCGGTTTCAGGGGGGCCACAACGCTGGCCACACGGTGGTGGTGGGTGATCAAACCTTTGCGTTCCGCCTCATTCCCGCCGGAGCACTGGCCGGCACCAAAACGGTGATCGGTAACGGCGTGGTGTTGGATTGCGAAACGTTGCTCCGCGAAATCGACATGCTCACGTCGCGTGGTTTCGATGTCAGCAGACTGAAGATCAGCGGCAACGCGCATTTGATCATGCCGTGGCATCCCATCCTTGACACCCTGGCCGAACAACGCCGCGGTGATGCTGCCCTCGGCACCACCAAGAACGGCATCGGCCCGGCCTACGTGGACAAGGTCGCACGTGAAGGTTTGCGCGTCCAAGATTTGCTTGCGCCCGAACGATTCGTGCAACGGCTGCATACCGTGCTCGCAGACAAGAACGAACTGCTCACCAAGATCTACGGCGTGGAAGCGCTCGATGAAGCCGCCATCACGGCGCAGTATCTCGATGACTTCGCGCCACGCTTGGCCAAGTACATCGACGACACGGTTGGCATCGTCAACGACGCCATCGAAGCCGGTGAAGACGTCCTGTTCGAAGGAGCGCAAGCCACCTTCCTTGACATTGATCACGGCACCTATCCGTTTGTCACGTCATCCAACCCAGTAGCAGGAACCGCCAGCGCCGGTTCAGGCGTGGGTCCTCGTCATTTGACTCGCATCATCGGTATCGCTAAGGCATATGTGACACGTGTCGGCGCAGGACCATTTCCAACCGAACTTCATGACGACATCGGCCAAGGCATTCGCGATCGCGGCCACGAATACGGCACCAACTCCAAGCGCCCGCGTCGTTGCGGATGGTTCGACGGAGTGATGATGCGCCAGGCCTTGCGGCTCAACACGCTGACGGAGTTGGCTGTGACGAAGATCGACATCCTTGATCCGTTGCCGACTATCAAAGTGTGCATTGGTTACGACATCGACGGCGAGCGCACCACCTATCTTCCCGGTGACCTCGACAAGTTTGCCAGAGCAATACCGGTGTACGAAGAACATCAGGGTTGGTTGACCGATCTCAGCGGCGCTCGCACTCTGGCCGACCTACCTCCATTGGCTCGACAGTACCTTGATCGTTTGGGTGAACTATCTGGCGTTCCTGTCACCATCATCGGCGTGGGTCCAGGCCGCGATCAAGTGATTGAAATCCCAGCATGATCCCTCGCTATTCGCTACCTGCCATGGCATCGTTGTGGACTGACCAGGCGAAGATGGATCGTTGGTTAGAGATCGAGATTCTGGCCACGGAAGCATTCGCAAAACTTGGAGTGGTCCCTGTAGCGGATGCCGCAGAAGTGCGAGCGAAAGCAGCGTTTACCGTCGATGCGGTTAACGAACGTGAGCAGATCACCGACCACGACGTTGCTGCGTTTGTTGACGTGGTGCAAGAGTCAATCGGTGGCACTGCGGGTAAATGGGTTCATTACGGTTTGACCTCCACCGATGTCGTCGACACCGCGCTGGCCTGGGTCTTGCGTGATTCAATTGATCTGCTCATTGACGCAGCATCAACGCTGATCAGTACCTTGGTCGAACGAGCCGACGAGTTTGGTTCTACTCCCTGCATGGGACGTACACATGGCATCCATGCCGAGCCCACCATGTTCGGCGCGAAACTTGCGCTGTGGGCGTTACAACTTGATCGCGATCGGACCCGACTTCGAGCAGCACGGGCGTCGCTAGCCGTTGGCAAGCTCAGCGGTGCGGTCGGAACGTATTCCAACATCGATCCGCAGATTGAAACCGATGTGTGCTTAGCGTTAGGACTCGACCCGGTTGCGGCAACCCAGGTGCTTGCCCGTGACCGTCATGCTGAGTTTTTGTACGCATGCGCTTCCGTGGGCTCAACCATCGAATTGATCGGTACTGAAGTGCGTCACCTTCAACGTACGGAAGTTCGAGAAGTTCGAGAGCCATTTCGCGCTGGCCAAAAAGGCTCCAGCGCCATGCCGCACAAACGCAACCCGATCACCGCAGAACGCCTATCGGGTTTAGCTCGCATTCTCCGGGGCAACCTCAGCGCCGGACTGGAAAACGTGGCCCTATGGCACGAGCGAGATATCTCGCACTCATCCGTTGAGCGTGTCATTCTTCCTGACACGGCACTGCTAGCCCACTACGTGCTGGTGACGTGCAATCGAATGATTGCTGGGCTAACTGTTGATGCCGAACAGATGCGCACCAACATCGATGCCAGCTTCGGGTTGGTGTTCAGTCAATCAGTCTTGCTGACCTTGGTCGCGGCCGGTATGACCCGAGACGACGCCTACCGAGTGGTCCAAGAGAACGCGCTCAAAGCATGGGACGATCGGCGTAGTTTTCGAGAACTGCTGAATAATGACAATCGAGTCACCGGCAAGGTGTCTTCAGATGCATTGGATACAGCGTTTGACCTGCAACGCATTCTGCGCCACGCCGATCGCTTCATCACGGCGCTTACCCCGCTGCGATAGTTCTCCAAACAAAAAGGACCTCCCCGTAGGAAGGTCCTCGTCATAACACGGAGTTGTGAGGACTACGAACGGCCGATGCCGGCGTCGCGGAGCACCGCTGCCGAGACACCAATCTCGCGCCATACGCCGTAGGAGATCCCTTTGGCTTCACTGTATTCAGCAGCAACTTCAATGAACTCTGCTTCGAGCGACGAAATGTCAAAACCTTCTGACATCGACTCCAGCTCGCCTTGTAGATCTTTCTGTTCCTGCATCATCAACAAACGGTTCAACGGATCGGCTGATTCCATTTCGGCAGCAATCGTTTCGAGCCGTGCACTCACTGATTCTGGGGTGCGCTTACGGCCGCGTTTTGGTTTGTGCGCTTCAAGCGCTTCCAAATAGTCACGAACTGCACGACCCTGACGACGACCTACCGCGAGTGCCTCTTTGTGGGCAGAGGACATCTCGCGCTTGTCTGTTTTCTTCTTTTTAGCTGGCATGAAGAGCAAGTGTAATCACGTCGCGCACATCATCAAGAAATCGAACATCTAAATCAGCGCGAATTTCCTCAGGAATGTCGTCGGCATCGACTTCATTTCGCTTTGGAAGAATCACGGTCTTGATCCCTGCTCGGTGGGCGGCCAAAACTTTCTGTTTGACACCGCCAATTGGTAACACCATGCCTTGCAAGGTGACTTCTCCGGTCATTGCAACATCGGAGCGTACTTTTCGTCCAGTTAACAGGCTCACCAAGGCAGTCGTCATCGTGATACCTGCCGATGGTCCGTCTTTAGGAATCGCCCCAGCTGGGAAATGGACGTGTATCTGCCGGTCCTCGAGGACTGAAAGATCGATCCCCAATTCAGAAGCATTGGCGCGAACAAAGGACAATGCAATCGATGCAGACTCTTTCATCACGTCACCCAGTTGGCCGGTCACCTGTAAGGGCGAACCCCCGGTTGATTGAGGCACCGAGAGTGCTTCGACAAACAGCACATCACCCCCTGCGCCCGTCACAGCAAGGCCCGTTGCAACCCCCGCTTTGTTGGTTCGATCGGTGACTTCCTCGTTGAACCGTCGACGACGTCCAAGGTAAGTGGCCACATCTGATTTCGTAACAGCGGTCACGGTTTGTAGAGAGTCTTGTTGTGTATCTTGCGTGTCTCGTATGTGCTTGACCGCTACTTTGCGAATCACCTTGCGAAGTTCGCGTTCGAGACTTCGAACACCGGGTTCGCGCGTGTAACCCTCGATCACTTCCAAAAGGGCGTCATCAGTAATGGTGAGACTGGCCGGGCTGATCCCTGCTTCTCGAAGTTGCCGGTCAAGAAGATGGTTACGGGCAATAGTGACCTTTTCGCGATCTGTATACCCGTCAACCGTGACGATTTCCATTCGGTCCAGTAGCGGAGCAGAAAGTGTCTCCAACGAGTTTGCGGTCGCGAGAAACACGACATCTGACAAATCCAGGTCGAGGTCCAAGTAGTGATCGCGAAAAGTGTGGTTTTGGGCAGGATCAAGCACCTCAAGCAATGCTGCAGATGGGTCACCAGACCAACCCTGGGACAGCTTGTCAATTTCGTCTAACAAGATCACCGGGTTCATGGTCTTTGCGTCTTTCAGTGCCTTGACGATTCGACCTGGTTGGGCTCCAACGTAGGTTCGTCGATGACCGCGAATTTCGGCTTCGTCTCGGACGCCACCAAGTGCTATGCGCACAAATGACCGGTCAAGTGCGCGGGCCACCGATTCTCCCAACGAGGTCTTGCCGACCCCAGGAGGGCCAGCGAGCAGGATGATGGTGCCATGGCCGCGCCGCGAACCTCCAACCGTCCTAGCTGTTTCGGCCGTGTCAGCCATCGATGGTTGCGAGGATGATTGCGAGGATGATTGCGAAGATCGGTCGCGCAACGAGCGCACCGCCAACCACTCAAGGATCCGGTCTTTTGCTTCTGTCAATCCCGTGGTGTCGGCATCGAGGATGGTTTGCGCAGCATCAAGATTGTGTCGGTCGGTGGAGTGAACGCCCCAAGGCAGTTCCAGCACCGTATCGAGCCAGGTTCGTATCCAACTCTGTTCGACGCCCTGTTCACCCACCCGTTCCAGCCGATCGACTTCTCGCAAGGCCGCTTCGCGCACCTCAACTGGCATGGCTGCCGCTTCGATCTTCGATCGGTAGTCGACCGCGGCGGTG
>JANMEI010000330.1:0-3523 GCA_031376865.1 Acidimicrobiia bacterium
GATGTTCACCCGATGTTGTGAAAAGCCAAGTAACGCTGGGAGCAGGGTCAAGGATGCGGCGAGCACAGCAAGAACCGTTGCGGATGCGCCGACAGCAAGCCCTTGAATGAACTTGAGGCCCATCACCCACATGCCAAGTACGCTTATTACTACGGTGATTCCGGCGAACAATACAGCTCGGCCCGCGGTGTCCATTGCCTCGACGGTTGCGTCTTCGTACGAATACCCAGCTTTGAGTTCATCGCGATACCTGGTGATGATGAACAGGGCGTAGTCGATGCCCACCCCCAACCCAATCATGATGCCTACGAACGGAGTGAAATCAGGGACCGACAGGAACTGCGTGGCAATAGCAAGAAGCCCGGTGCCAGCGAAGATCCCAACCAGCGCGGTTGAAATAGGCAGGCCCATCGCAAGCACTGATCCAAACGCCAAAATCAAAATCACTACCGCAAACGCCAGGCCAATCAACTCGGTTTGTGGTGGTTCAAATGCTGCGAAAATTTGTCCTCCCAGCAGAACTTCACCGCCCTGCAGGTTTGGTTTGATCTTGTTCAGTTCCTCGGCGTACTTTAAGAAATCCTTCTGCTCAAGTGTTTCGTCTACTTCTACCCGGGCAAACGCCAACTTTCCAGCGAGCGCTCCGGCTGTGGCAATTTGCGATGAGCCCTCAGGAGAGTACGGCGACACCACCGTCAGTCCTTTGAGTTTGGCTGCGGTTGCGAAGAACGTTTCCATCTGCGCTTTCACCGACGGATCCATCACCCCCTTCTCGCTTTGGAAAACCAGTTGCCCTCCGAAGCCACCGCCGCCTCCGGCTTCCGGGAAGTTCTTTTGGAGAACCGCAAAACCATCGGCCGACTCACTGTTGGGCTGACGGAATTCGGTCTTGTAGTCCAAGCCGATAGTGGCTGACAAAGTTCCCGCTACAACAAGTGCAAGCACCCAGGCGAGCAACACGATTCGACGTTGGCGGAAGCAGAAACGGGCGAGGCGAGGAATCATAAAGTTCTCCGTTGGGGTGGGGATGTGATGGCGAGTTGGGTTGACCCGGAAAGATTGGGTGTCGGGTCGCTGTGGCGCATTCCGTTGAGCAGCATCTGGCTGACCAGGCGAGGAACATCCCTGGGGGCGAGGTATCCGATTCGAGTCGCTTCAAACGACGCAGCGGTCATGCCTTGGATGCTGAACACAATCCAGCGGGCCGGGAGGTCCATGCGAACCTCGCCGAGTTGCTGAGCGGCTTCGACGAGCACCGTCCAACGCGCGAGAAGAGCGTCAAAGGCGGCAAACGGTTGGAACAACTCATCGAGGCACGGTTCCTTCGTGAGAAAGCCGTAGACGGGTACGAGGCCCGCAGCTCGTTCGATCAGCAATTCGATGGCGCTGATCCCGGAGCGGCCTGACTGCTCGATTTCAACGGTGATGGCACTCAGGTCAGCGATCGCTTGGCTAGCCAATTCCGTGACCAAGTGCTCGCGGGTGGGAAATCGCCGGTGAAGCGTTGCTCGGGAGATGCCAACGGCCTCAGCGATTTCCAGCATGGACGCTCCGGGCCGAGCGGCGAGGTGCGATGCCGCTTGTTCTATGAGGTGCTGGGGTTTCGGAGCCACGACTGTCAGCATAACCAATTTGAGACACTTGTGTCTCAATTGAGACAGTGATGAACGTCACAGGTGGTTGTGTCAAATATGACGGTTTGTTAGTTCACTTGAGCGGCCAAACTATCTGCGTCTTGCAAGACACCACCCCCGAAAGGACCCTTTATGCGAAAACCCATTCGTTCTCTGATCGTCGCGCTGGCGATTCTTCCCGCCCTCGTACTCACTGCCTGCGGTAGCTCCACGGCGAAGACAGACGGTTCCTCTGTTGTTGAAACGTCTGTTGTTGAAACGTCCGTTGCTGTCGAAACTTCCGCTGCTGCGGAAGCTCCAGAGGAAACAACGCCCGTCGCAACCTCCGCAGTAGAAGTTCCCGTGGAGACAACTGCAGCGGCAGCCGCAGAAACGACAGCCGCCGAAGCAGGGGCCACAACAACGCTCGGGGTGGGTGGCGCTGCATCCGGAGACGCTGTCATTACACAACTCATCAGCACCCTGAACGGTGGAACGCCTCCCGATCCGTCAGAAGTGTCATGCGTGTCGGGCAAGGTCACGCCAGAGGACATCACGGCAATGGCGGCAGGCGACAGCACCAATACTGCAGCATTTGAGAAAGTCTTTGGCGCGTTGTTTACCTGCAACCCGAAAGGTCTGTCCGACAACTTCGCGGCCCAGACGTTCTCTGAGACAAAAGACATCACCGCAGAACAGAAATCTTGCCTCGGTGACAAGTTGGTCAAGATCATTGCTGGCAGTTCCGAGATCGTGAAAGCCATCGCTGCGAATGCCGACAAACCACCTGCGGAATTCATGGAAAAGGGCGAAGACGCGATCAAAGACTGCGTCCCTGCAGGACCTGTCCGCGACTCGTTGCTCAAAGAACTGGCGTCGTCCTAAGTCTTTTTGGTTGTTCGACTGGAGAGCCGACGACGTTTCTGCTTCGTTGGCAATCCAAAGTCGAACGGAGGTCGCCCTGGACCTCGGTCCAGTTGTAAGTACGCAGTCAGTACCCGGTGGGCGCCCCAGTTGGCGAGGCGCCTCCACCATCTCGACTGTCGGCGAAGCCGTTGACCGAATTGAATCGCGGGACGGGTCAACCTGACGAACAGTTGTGATGCTCTCGATGGGTGCAGTCCAAGTGCGGCGCTGATCGGTGGCGTGCAGAGATGACGTATCAGCGCCGGGTGTACACGCTTGATCAGCAGGCCAACGGGTCCAAGTATCGATTTCGTCGAAGCGTGCATGTCGCCGAGTAACGCATCAAGCAACTCTGCGCCCGCCGTTGTTGGCGCCACCAGTCGTTGCTCTAACAGGTCTGTCAAGCGATACGCCTCGGCGAGGTTGATGTTCACCAAACGACGATCGATGCCCAGCATCGACCCCACTACCGACCACAGATGCCAATAGGCAAGTTGCTCATCGATCGAGACGTCGATGCCCATTCGTGCGAGGCCGCGCAAAGTGACGGTGGAAAAAGCCAGGATCGTGCCAAGCATTTCTTGTTGATTGATCGGAACTGCGGTGTGTTGCGGAACTTGATCGTGGACAAAGTTGCGCACTGCTGCGTGCATTAGCCTGACGCCCAAGATGGAATGGTAAGCGCGCGTACCTGCCGCAAAGCTCTCAATGCCTGTCTGATTGCCCATCTGATTGCGCTCGGTTTCATTTCGCCGATACGAAACCACATCGAAGATGAACTGCGCGGTTTCTGAGGTGCGGCGGTGAGTCATCGAGACAAGCCGTTCGGTTTCACGGACGATGCGCGCACCGTCGCCGCATGCGTAACAGCTTGGAAGCGCGCAATAGAACAGAATCGAGGTGATGTCGAGAGCATGATCACCAAAAAATTGTTGTGCGGCGGTAAGTAAATGCGTATCTGCCCAGTCCGGCACCGTAGTGCCTGCTTCGAGAAAACCCTGAAC
>JANMEI010000332.1:0-3180 GCA_031376865.1 Acidimicrobiia bacterium
CATCAAACGGTTGACGATGCTCCCTATGGCGGCGGGGCCGGCATGGTGCTGACACCGCAAGCGGTCTTCGATTGTGTGGAAGCCGCTCAACCACCTCGGCCAGTGTTTGCGCTTGGGCCCGGTGGTCGTCGATTTGATCAAGCGTTTGCGCACGAGTTAGCCCGCCAGGTTCTCGACGGTGGATTTTCGTTGTTGTGCGGCCGTTACGAAGGCTTCGACGAGCGAGTGCACGACCACCTCACCGATGGCGAAATTTCGTTGGGTGACTTTGTGCTGGGTGGGGGAGAGGTCGCAGCGATGGCCGTCATCGAAGCGGTGGGTCGACTGATCCCTGGTGTCATGGGCAACGACGCGTCAGCTGGTGAAGAGAGTTTTGCCGACGACCTGTTGGAGTATCCGCAGTACACGCGCCCCGTCTCGTTTCGAGGTTGGGACGTGCCAGCGGTGCTTCGATCAGGTGACCACGCGAAAGTGGCGCGATGGCGCCTGGCCGCATCGGTGTTGCGCACTGCGAATGATCGGCCCGACCTGTTAACCAAGCGTGGTGGTGTGAAGGCGAACGAGCGACGGGCTCTGCACGAATTCGACATGCTGAACGCGCTTCCCCAACCGTGGGGCGAGCTGGCTCGCGAGGAACAAGCGCTCGAAGACGAAGCTGCCGCTGCCAAAAAGCGTCGACGACAACGGCCGGGTAACGCAGCGCTATGACCACTGATTGGAACCCCATCCTTCGTCCCGAACTTGATGCGCAGTACTTCAAAGACCTGCAACGGTTTGTGGCCGAGGAACGATCACAACACGCTGTCTACCCACCCAAAGAAGACGTGTTTGCTGCGTTGCACTTGACACCGTATGCAGACGTACGAGTGTTGATTCTTGGTCAGGACCCCTACCACGGTCCTGGCCAGGCGCAAGGTTTGTGTTTCAGCGTTCGCCCCGGTGTGCCCGTGCCTCCGTCGCTGCTCAACATCTACAAAGAACTACACGCTGACTTGGGATGTCCGATACCGAAGCACGGCGATCTTCGACCGTGGGCTACCCAAGGTGTGCTGCTACTGAACGCCACCCTGACGGTGCGGGCGCACGAAGCAGCCAGCCACCAAGGCAAAGGATGGGAACGATTCACCGACGCAGTCATTGCCGCTGTCAACGACAAACCAACCCCGGTGGTGTTTATCTTGTGGGGTGCCTATGCCCGCAAGAAGGCAGTGTTAATCGATACCACACGCCACACCGTGATCGAGTCGGCGCACCCCTCACCGTTGTCGGCCACCAAGTTCTTTGGCACCAAACCCTTTAGCAGGGCCAATGCTGCTCTAGCCGCCCACGGGACCGATCCGATTGATTGGTGCATAGCTGGGTGATGGGCCCGATGATGGTTCGCTGGACCATTTGGCTGGGCTAACCTCTTCTGTCCGTCTCCGGTAGGTTCTGACCTGCCCGAGATTCCATCTCAGTTACTCGACCTGTTCGCCAGGAGCACGCCGCCATGAAGTCCACCGATCTGATCGACCAAGCGTCCCTCAAGTCTGACGTCCCTCAATTCGGCCCCGGCGATACCGTCAAGGTCCACGTACGAGTGGTCGAAGGCAACAAAGAGCGTGTTCAGGTGTTCCAGGGCCACGTCATTGCCATCGACGGCGACGGCATCCGCGAAACCTTCAAGGTTCGCAAGATCAGCTACGGCGTTGGTGTCGAGCGCACCTTCCCGATGCATTCGCCAACCATCGCGATGATCGAGGTTGTTTCCCGCGGCGATGTCCGTCGGGCGAAGTTGTACTACCTGCGTGACCTTCAGGGCAAGGCTGCCAAGGTCAAGGAGAAGCGTTACATCAAGTGACGTCGACGGGCGAACTCGCCGTCGACCTTGACGGAGAAAAGCAGTCTGCTGCCGCGCCCGTTTCTTCTTCTCGTCGGCGTCGCAAGAAGAGTTTGCGAACCGCTTGGGAATACAGCGTTCTCATTGTCAGCGCGTTAGTGCTGGCCTCGTTGATTCGGGCGTTTTTGGGTTTGGCCTTTTGGATCCCATCGGGTTCAATGTTGCCGACGCTGCAAATCGGTGACCGGGTCGTAGTGTCACGACTGTCGTATCGTTTGCATCAACCCAACCGTGGCGACATTGTTGTGTTCCAAAACCCGGGATGGCAACCAAAGGCCCAGCCAGTGTTGCCGTTGCGCCTTGTCAAAGACCTTGGCGAGTTTGTCGGCATCGGGCAGCCGAAAGACAAGAACTACATCAAGCGAGTCATCGGCTTGCCAGGCGACAGGGTGATGGGTAAAGAGGGTCACGTCTTCATCAACAATGTTCAGCTGAACGAACCGTGGCTGGCCAAAGATATCGTGACTGACGATTTCGCTGAAGTCCGAGTACCTGCCGGTAAGTACTGGATGATGGGTGATAACCGGGGCGATTCGTGTGACTCGCGATGCTTCACCGACCCCAGTGGTACACCGTCTCCGTTCATCAAAGAAGAGAAGATCGTTGGGCGAGCCTTCGTCCGAGTGTGGCCGCTCAACCGAATGGGCAAACCGTAAAACTTGCTCAGCAAGCGCCTTCGACTACGTCGATGACGGCTGGGCCGGATCCCAACCGAACTGCAGCTACATCAATCCGAAGTTCGGTGTGGCTGTAGGGGAAATGCTGATCCACCACGTCTCGATTGGCAGCAATCCATGCCGCAGCAAGGCGTCGTAGTCGTCGTTGTTTGTCGAGAGTGACCGCTTCGAGACCGTCGCCGTAGGTGTCGGTTCGGCGGGTTTTGACCTCGCAAATGACGACCAGAGGATCGAGGCCAAAGACCAGGTCGATCTCGCCGCGGCGACCGTCGTGCCAGTTGCGGTCAAGCAACACAAAGCCCAGCGCTTCGTATCGAGCGATGACCCGGTCTTCGCCTGCGTGCCCCAGTTGTTGCCGAGCGGTGTTGACCGGCTTGTCAGGCTTGGTGGTCAAGGCGCGAGTTCTTGCACCGCGTCGTCCCACTTTTCAGCGTGCGACAACTTTTCAACATTGACGTCTTTGAACGTCACCACTTTGACGTGCGACACAAAACGAGCGGGGCGATACATGTCCCACACCCACGCATCGGTAAGTTCGAGTTCAAACCACGTTCGGCCGTTGGCTGTTTTGGTTTCGAGTTGCACCTGATTGGCGAGATAAAAACGGCGCTCGGTTTCCACCAC
>JANMEI010000344.1:0-3507 GCA_031376865.1 Acidimicrobiia bacterium
CATGTAACCGTGGTTGTGCATCCCGTGATGCCGCCGCAGCAGTGAGTGCCCTGAGGAACCTGGGCGCTAACTCATCGGCCAGGTTGCGGGGTATGGCGCAGACATTAAGCGTGTTGCACACCTTGCGATCCAATGACCAGCGCACAACCTGCTCGAAACGATCAGCGTCAACGCTTTGGCCAGCCAGCATCCATGCGCCACCGGTGCCGTGCAAACTGACCGGCACACCTGCTTGGCGAGCAACTGCACCGAGCTGCGCCACGGCCTGTCCCGAACCGCGAGCGACGGCCAATCCCAGGCCCGAGTTTGCGAATAACGCCCAACCCGTGGCGCGTGATGGTGAGTCGAGCAAGCCCACCGCGCCTTCGGGCAAACCGGAAGCAGCTAATGCAGGTGTGACTGCATGTTCCATGATCGCCCGTGCCGTTCCTAACGCATCGGACCCGATCCGAAACACCACGGTGTTGCCGGTTCGCAACACACCGCAGGCATCGGCGAACACATTCGGTCGTCCTTCAAACACAAACCCAATCACACCTAGCGGAGCTTTACGTTGCTCCACCGACCAGCCGGCGTGTTCAATCCGTTGCAGCAACACATCGCGGCCGCCATCGATGTTGGCCCACGTTCTCAGCCCGTCGATCATGTCTGCGCGCATACGATCAGACATGACTAGGCGGGTGGTGGTTCGGCCCGCAGCCTGGGCCTTGGCAATATCGTCGTTGTTCGCTGTTTGGATTGCTGCAAACGTGGTGTCATCTTCCAGCCGATCGGCAAAGGTGTTGAAGAAATTGGAGATCGCGTTGTCTGTGACACCGCCCAGCGCGGCGAACGCGTGACGTGCCGCCGCCACCTGTGTGGCAACCAGTTCGTGTGCTGTGGCAGGGACGTGCAGCAGGGCACCGGGTGCTCCCAGAAGTCGGTCGCCCGCCTTAAAGTCAGCGGCCAACTGGGCTGATACCGACACGAGCTCGGAACCCACCAGCACCTGGGTGCCGGCCGTTAACGTGAACGAGGATGTTGTCATCCTTCTATCTTCGCTGATCGGATCTTCCGATTGCTCTGATACACCGAATCGGGCTCAATGGCTGGGTGATCGTAAAGCAAAATCTGAGCCCGGCCAAAGTGTGGGCTTACGTCTGGAAGCCCGTTTCCTACGCCGCTGTTGTGGCGGTTGGGGTCGGGATCGCCCGAGAAATTGTTGATCCCGAGCAAGTAGCTGTTCCCTTTGCTCCGATCGGCACAGTAGGCGCAGCGGTCGCTATCTTCGTGGCATTTCGCAACAACGTTTCCTACGCCCGTTGGTGGGAGGCCCGCACGATCTGGAGCAACCTTCTCAGTAACTCACGCGTGCTGGCCCGTCAATTGGTGGCGTCAACGGAAAACGCAATTGCAGCCGGCTCCGGGTGCACCAAGGAGGACATCCTGGCCTATCGGCGCGAGATGGTGCTGCGCATCATCGCAATCAGCCACACATTGCGTATCCAACTGCGCGAAACCGATGACTGGGACACCGTGCGACCTCTTCTGCCGCCTGCCGAGTTCGACGCGTTTCTGGCCTCGCACAACCGACCCAATATGCTGATGCAGCGTCAGGGCATTCGACTAAAGGATGGCGTTCGCTCCGGCATCGTTGGCCAGTTCGACCCCATCACGTTCGAGCCGAACCTTGCGGCTCTCAATGCGTCGATTGCTGGGTGCGAGCGTATCAAGAGCACTCCGACTCCTCGGCAATATGACTTCTTTACCCGAGTCTCCGTTGCGGTCTTCTCGACGGTGCTGCCATTTGGTCTTGCCAGCGTGATCGAAACGAACCAGCAGTGGCTTCTTGTTTTAGTAAGTGTGCTCATTTCAAGCCTATTCATCGTGCTCGAACGCGTTGGGGCAATTGTCGACAGTCCGTTCCAAAACGCCACTACTGACGTGCCAATGACCTCTATCACCAACACCATCGAACGAGATCTGCTGGAACAACTTGGAGACCTAACACTGCCGAACCAAGTTGTTCCGACGAACGGTTACCTGTGGTGATTGCCGTCACCCGTACCAATCAAACAACAACAACAGCATCTCTCAAACTACAAGGAGCACTCTTATGACTTCATTCGTACTCGTTCATGGCGCCTGGTCTGACGCCAGCGTGTGGGCAGATGTGGCACAGCGTTTGACCGCCTTAGGGCACAGCGTCGTTGCGCCCGATCTCCCCGGCCACGGAACAGACACAACCGCCGTCGGTGACGCGAGCCTCGAGAGTTACGCGAAAGCAGTGGTGAACGCTGCAGGCATGTTGAATGGCAAGGTGGTGTTAGTCGGCCATTCAATGGGTGGCACGGTCATCTCTACGGTGGCCGAGAAACACCCAGAGCTGGTGTCGCATCTGATCTACCTTGCAGCCTTTCTGCTGCCAAGCGGACAATCGCTGTACGGGTTTACGCAGACTTCGCCAGGGATGGCCGAGAGTGCGATCGGCCCTGCGATGCGTCCGGGGGAAGGTGTATTGGGCGTTGACCCAGCTTCGTTCATTGATGTGTTCTGTGCCGATGCTCCGGCTGAAAAGGCAAAGGCAGCACTGGCGGCATTGAGGCCCGATCCAATCGTTGCTCTTGGCACCCCAATTACTGTGACAGAAGAGCGTTGGGGATCTGTTCCTCGTTCGTACATTTTCACGTTGCAAGATCGCTGCGTCAGCCCTGCCTCGCAACGCGAAATGGTCGATGCCGTTGGGGTTGGATCGACAGCGACAATCGACGCCGCGCATCTGGCCATGCTGTCGAAGTCCGATGAGATCGTCTCGACCATCACATCACTACTCAAGTAGTCCACCGCGACGAAACCTACTCATCGCAACGAATCGGAAAGGTTCACAATATGTCAGTCACGATTGATATCACCCGCCAACGCAAGGTCCTGCTACTTGCTTCGAATACGACCACATCTGCTCAAACTGGTTGGCCTATTGGCTTCTGGTGGGCTGAGCTTACCCACCCGTACTGGACACTGTCCGAAGCCGGTTACCAAGTAGACATAGTAAGCCCGGAAGGAGGCCACTTGGCCGGAGACGGCTACAGCGATCCAACCGATGCATCGGGCTACTCGGCCGATGACCTCATCAGTCTTGGCTTTATGTCATCGCCAGCGCACCGCGCCCTGATCGAGAACTCGAAGGCGTTGGTCGATGTGAACCCTGCCGAGTACGACGCAGTGCTGATCATCGGCGGTCAGGGCCCTATGTACACATTCTATAATGATGAGCGCGTGCATAACCTTGTTGCTAGCAACTACGAAGCAGGGCGAATTACTGCCGCCATCTGCCACGGCACGTGTGTGCTGTTGAAAGCCCGCAAGGCCGATGGTTCACTGGTGGTCGATGGGAAAACCTGGACTGGGTTTGCGAACAGCGAAGAGGACTTTGCCGACACGGCCGCTGGGGTAAAGATCCAGCCGTTTCGGATCGAAGATGCAGCGAAAGACTTGCCGAACACCAATTTTGTGGTGCAAGGTGCGTTT
>JANMEI010000356.1:0-2535 GCA_031376865.1 Acidimicrobiia bacterium
CCCGCTTGGACCTTGTTCGCGAGTGGCAGGTAGTCCATCGCCAGGTACACACCTTGCAATTCGCGTCCTGGGATGGGAAGGTCTCGACCGATTGTTGAACCGCCAGCCAAGACGATTGCATCATGTTCTGCGCGCAGATCATCCACCGATGGCCCACCGGGTTGACCCACGTTGGCGCTGGTGACGAACCGTGTCCCCTCGGTTTGCATCTGGGCAAGGCGACGGTCCAGCAAGCGCTTTTCCATTTTGAATTCTGGAATGCCGTAACGCAGCAAGCCACCGATGCGGTCGGCTCGTTCGTAGACGGTTACCGAGTGTCCGGCACGCGTCAGTTGCTGAGCTGCAGCAAGGCCAGCGGGACCAGAGCCAATGATCGCTACCTTCTTGCCTGTCTTGACGGTTGCCATGACCGGGATGACCCAACCTTCGTCCCACGCGCGGTCAATGATCGTGTTTTCCACGTTCTTGATGGTGACCGGTTGATCGTTGATGCCCAGCACACACGAACCTTCACATGGCGCCGGACAGAGGCGACCCGTAAACTCTGGGAAGTTGTTAGTGGCGTGTAGGCGCTCGATGGCATCGTGCCATTCGCCGCGGTAGACAAGGTCATTCCATTCAGGAATGAGATTCCCGAGTGGGCATCCGTTGTGGCAGAACGGAATGCCGCAGTCCATGCACCGGCCCGCTTGGGTCTTCAGTTTTGTTTCCGGAAACGGTTCGTAGACCTCTTTCCAATCACGCAAACGGATCGGCACCGGCCGACGGGTTGGCGTGTCCCGCGTGTGCTTCATGAAACCACCGAGCTCACCCATTGTTGGATCCTTTTGCTGTTGTGTTACCGATGTTGTTGTGATTGTTGAAACTGCTGATGGTCATCATGCTCGTGCTCATCATGCTCATGCGCGTGCTGCTGCCATGATTGCGTCATCGACGTTGCGGCCTTCAGCAACAGCCGCGGCGGTCGCACGCAACACTCGCTTGAAGTCTTGCGGCATCACCTTTGCGAACTCTTTTACCTGCTCGTCCCAGTCGGCCAATAGCTGCTCGGCCACAGAGGAACTCGTCTCGTGATGATGACGGGTCACGATCTCGTGCAACCATATTTTGTCTTCGTCAGACAGTGGATCGATGTCAACCATTTCTCGGTTGACCTTGCCGGGGAAACGACCATCAGGGTCGTAGACAAATGCCATACCGCCGCTCATGCCGGCGCCAAAATTGCGGCCGGTGTTTCCCAACACCACCACTCGACCGCCGGTCATGTACTCACACGCGTGATCGCCGACGCCTTCAACGACAGCGGTTGCTCCGGAGTTCCGGACACAGAACCGCTCGCCCACCATGCCTCGAAGGAAGGCAGTTCCACGCGTCGCACCATACAAGATGACGTTGCCCGCGATCACGTTGTCTTCTGCCTTGAACCCGGCAGGAGCATCTCGGTCGGGGAAGACGGCAATGGTGCCGCCCGACAAACCCTTGCCGACGTAGTCGTTGCAGTCTCCTTCGACGCGTAACGTGATTCCGGGCGGAACGAATGCGCCAAAGCTGTTGCCAGCCGATCCGCGGAAGTGAATCTGAATCGTATTCTCGGCAAGCCCATCCGCGCCGTATCGTCGAGTCACTTCGGACCCCAACATGGTTCCAACGGTTCGATTGATGTTGCGAATCGGCAACTCAAGATTGACCGGTCGAGCGTCAGACAATGCCCCTTCGCACAGTTCGATCAGCGTGTTATCGAGCGCCTTATCGAGGCCGTGATCCTGAGATGTCGTCTGCCGACGACTCGTCCCCTCAGGCAACGACGGCACATAGAAGATTGGAGACAGATCGAGCCCGACGGTCTTCCAGTGGTCGACTGCTTTGGAAGTGTCGAGCAGTTCGGCCTGTCCAACCATTTCTTCGAGAGTGCGGAAGCCCAATTGAGCCATAAGTTCACGTACTTCTTCAGCGATGTATTCGAAGAAGTTGACAACGAACTCTGGTTTGCCGCTGAACTTCTTTCGAAGTTCAGGGTTCTGCGTCGCCACGCCAACCGGGCACGTGTCCAAATGACAAACGCGCATCATGATGCAACCACTCACCACAAGAGGCGCGGTGGCAAAACCAAACTCCTCAGCACCCAAGAGCGCAGCCACGATGACGTCACGACCGGTCTTCAGCTGACCATCGGCCTGAACCACGATGCGATCACGTAGCCCGTTCAGCAACAACGTTTGCTGCGTCTCGGCCAAGCCCAATTCCCACGGCCCACCTGCGTGCTTCAGCGATGTCAATGGCGAGGCGCCCGTGCCTCCATCATGGCCCGAGATCAACACCACATCGGCATGCGCCTTCGATACACCTGCGGCGACGGTACCTACCCCAACTTCGGCGACCAACTTCACATGCACGCGGGCACGGTTGTTGGCGTTCTTCAAGTCATGAATCAGCTGCGCCAGGTCTTCGATGGAATAGATGTCGTGATGTGGAGGAGGTGAGATCAGACCAACACCGGGGGTCGAGTGGCGGGTCTTGGCAATCCATGGATACACC
>JANMEI010000383.1:0-5185 GCA_031376865.1 Acidimicrobiia bacterium
CGCCCGCAACTGGCTCAACAACTAGCCGACCAGGTGCTCGCGAAGGGAAGTTTGTCGGCCGCGTCGTCGGGTGTATTCCTCGCCGCACCAAGGCGAACGGGCAAATCAACGTTCCTTCGCGAAGACTTGCGCCCTGCTCTCGAACAACAGGGTGCTTTTGTTCTGTATGTCGACCTCTGGAAAGACAGAGACGCGGACCCTGGTGAGCTGATTGTGGCATCGGTTCGTTCCGCTCTCTCCGAATTTGACAGCGTCCTTACCAAGCTGGCTCAAAAAACTGGCATTCGAGGCGTGACCGCGGGACCGGTCACTTTCAACTTAGAGCAGGTCGGTGTGGGGACCGGAGTGTCATTAAGCGATGCCCTGGCAGAGCTATCCGACGAGCTACAACAGCCGATCGTGTTGATTATTGACGAAGCCCAGCATGCAATCGTGAGCGACAAGGGGTATGACGCATTGTTTGCATTGAAAGCGGCTCGTGACGAATTGAATTCGACCGCACACTTTGGATTGCGTGTCATTGCCACCGGATCCAACCGAGACAAGCTTGCGATGTTGCGAAATAGTAAGGATCAGGCCTTCTTTGGTGCACCCTTGGTCGAGTTTCCTCCGCTCGGAGCGGACTACGTCGCATGGTTTTGCGAACGTGTCAATCTGCACACTTCACTCGATCCACAACGGGTGGGAGAACTGTTTGCCAAGGCGTCGTTTAGGCCCGAGATTCTCAACGGATCGGCAGATCAGCTTCGTTTCAACTTCTCCTTGGCAGCAGCAGATTTGAACGATGGCTTCGCTGAAGCTGTGCAATCGCAAATCGAAGAAACCGAAGGTCAAGCGCTACGCGTGATCAATGCGCTCACGCCGCTTCAGTCATCGGTGCTCAGAGTTCTGGCCGCGCAGCGCGATCAGTACGCGCCTTTCACGGCTGAAACCATGACGGCGTATCGATCCGTGCTCATCGACATTGCTCCCAAGGAAAAAATCATTCCAGACACCTCCAACGTTCAGCAAGCGCTTCTCGCATTGCAAGACAAAATGCTTGTGTGGAAGGAACGGCGCGGCGTCTACGCCCTTGAAGAGTCAGCCACGGCGGAGTTGCTGTTGCGGCACGGTCTACTCAAGTCGATACCACCCAACCCCTAACTGTTTGGCGTTTCGTGCAGGTTCTCGTTCATCATGCGCATCAGATCGTAAATCTCTTTACATTTAGGGCACACCGGTAGTTTCTGCGGATCACGCTGCGGAACAAACACGTGACCACACAACGCCGTGACCGGCGTGCCAAAGATGCGGGCTTCCAAGATGACTGCTGTAGCCGTCTCCCCTGGCTTGGTCACGATGATGTGTGCACACTTACTGGGATCGCTCTGGTCGGTGGTGTCGACATCGGTGCCTTGATCGACTCTGGTATCGGTTGATGTGCTCATGAAGTACTCCAGCCCAATAATTGACGTGCCTCTGTAATTGCAGCGACATGATCGGTCACGTGAATGGCGCGCAGCCCAACGGCAACTGCTCCTCGTACATTCCACTCGAAATCGTCGAGGAACAGGACCCGTTCAGGTGTAACACCGCCAAGGCGCTCTAACAGCAGCCGAAAGATGTCCGGATTGGGCTTGCGCATCCCCACTTCGCAACTGTCGATGACCAGATCAGCGAATTGATCGGCGCCCATCTTGTTGCGCCACAATCCCCACTCAGCAATGTTGTTGGTCAGTACCGCAACCGTGATGCCGGAACGCCGAACCTCGTGGGCGAAGTCGATCATGACCTGCACCGGAATCAGTGCATCGGCCAGATCTTCACCGGTCGGAGGGGACGGCAAATTGTGAATACCTACTTCTGCAGCAAGCACTCGAAGCTGCTCAACCATCTGTTCATACGAAATCTCGCCGCGTTCGGCACGATGAAACGGGTGGTCGGTATCAACGTCTAGTGGTCCCAGGGCCAGGGCAGCAAACTGTCGAAGGTCAATGCCAGCATCGAGTGCTCGCTGAACCATCATCGGTGCAGGCGAGCTAGACAGCACTCCGGCGACATCAAACACCACCGCATCAAACGCACTCATATGGTGCTCATGCCCCCGGCTGGGTGAAGTACGCATACGGTTCTGGCGGCAATGGGGCCTTGCCCAAAATGATGTCGGCTGCCTTTTCCGCAAGCATCATCACCGGTGCATAGATGTTGCCGTTAGTTACGTAGGGCATCGATGATGCATCGACCACCCGCAGACCAGCCAGACCATGGACCCTCATCGTCAACGGATCGATGACGCTCATGTCGTCTGTACCCATACGACAGGTGCAGCTTGGATGTAATGCGGTTTCGGCGTCTTTGGCAACCCAGTCCATGATCTCCTGGTCAGTTTCGACCGATTGCCCCGGTGACGTCTCGCCACCGTTAAACGGATTCATTGCCGACTGGGTCAAGATGTTTCGAGTGACTCGGACTGCTTCAATCCATTCGCGACGATCCTGTTCCGTTGACAAATAGTTGAACTGAATTGCCGGTTTCTTGGTGATGTCTGGCGAGGTGATTTTCACGCTGCCTCTGGCATCGGAGTACATGGGCCCCACATGAACCTGGTATCCATGGCCTTTCGATGGGGCGGTGCCGTCATATCGAATGGCGATTGGCAGGAAGTGAAACATCAGGTTGGGGTAGCGCTCTTTTGAATTGGACCGAGCAAAACCCCCACCTTCGAAATGATTCGTGGCGCCTGGGCCCTTACGAAACAACCACTGCAACCCAATGAACGGCCGGCGCCACAGTTGCAGGTTGGGCTGCATCGATACGGGTTCTTTGCAGGAGTATTGGACATACACCTCAAGATGGTCCTGTAGGTGTTGGCCGACGCCTTTCAACTCGTGAATGGGTTCAACCCCAACGGAACGGAGATGATCAGGATCGCCGACTCCGGACACCTGCAACAGCTGTGGCGAGTTAAACGCTCCGCCACACAAGATCACCTCTTTGGCATCGACCTTCACGGTGCGACCCTTATAGATCACGTCGACACCGACTACTGTCTTGCCATCGAACCTGATTCGTTCCACCTGAGCACGGGTCAGCACGTTCAGGTTGGGGCGTTTCATTGCCGGATGCAAGTAAGCACGAGCCGCGCTGAGGCGACGTCCTCGATGCACGTTGCGGTCGAACGGACCAAACCCCTCTTGGCGTTCACCGTTGACATCGTCAGTACGCGGATAACCAGCTTGAACAGTTGCATCGAAGAAAGCTTGAAACAGCGGATTCGTTGCCGGCCCTCGTTCCAACGTGAGTGGGCCTTGCCCGCCGCGCCACTTGTCTTCGCCAGCCAAGCACTTTTCCATCTTCTTGAAATAGGGAAGACAGTGCGCATATGACCAGGACTCCATGCCTGGATCTGCGGCCCAGCGTTCATAGTCAAGCGGGTTACCCCGTTGAAAAATCATGCCATTGATAGAGCTGGATCCACCCAGCACTTTGCCGCGTGCGTGATACACCTTGCGGCCGCTCATGAAGGGTTCGGGTTCGCTTTCGTACTTCCAGTCGTAGTACTTAGACCCGATGGGAAACGCAAGAGCCGCAGGCATATGGATGAACACATCCCACTTGTAGTCAGGGCGGCCAGCCTCTAACACCAACACTCGGTTGGCAGGATCTTCGCTGAGGCGCGCACCCAAAGCCGAACCAGCAGAACCACCGCCAACAACAACGAAATCAAACGGGCGAGAAAGATCAGCAGGCATAGCAATCACTCAAATGGGTCAGAGACGGGTTGAAGTTCGACGTACACACTTTTACGTCGGGTGTAATGCTCAATGGCAGCCAAGCTATTTTCTCGTCCAACACCTGACTGCTTCACCCCTCCAAAGGGCAATTCGATCGGTGTGATGTTGTAGGTGTTGATCCACGTGGTCCCGGCGTCAAGTGCCGCAATCACCCGATGGGCCCGAGCCAAATTGTTGGTGAACACGCCCGCGGCCAAACCGAACGGTGTGTCGTTGGCGCGCCGGATCGCTTCTTCTTCAGTATCAAAAACCAACACACACGCAACCGGCCCGAAGATTTCTTCTTGAACTATGCGCATGTTGTCGGTGCAGTTGGTAAACACCGTGGGCGCCACAAAGTTCCCTCGGGCCAACTCGGGATCTTCTGGAAACGCTCCCCCACAAGCCAGGGTGGCACCTTCTGAAATTCCAAGCTCGATGTAGTTACGCACTTTGGCCGTGTGGTCAGCCGAAATCAACGCACCGATATGCGTTGTTGGAAGGCTTGGGTCACCAACCGTCAGCGCGCTTGCTTTCTCGACCAGCCGAGCCACGAACTGATGATGCAGCGCTCGTTGGACAAAGATCCGGGTGCCGTTCGAGCAAATCTCGCCCTGCGTATAGAAGTTCGCCAACAGCGTTGCGTTGACGGCGCTTTCCAAGTCGGCATCGTCGAAGATCACAATCGGGCTTTTGCCGCCAAGCTCAAGAGTGACGGCCATCAGTTGCGATGCAGCTTGCGCCATGACCAATCGACCCGTGCCCACTTCACCCGTCAATGAAACTTTCGAAATGGCCCGATGAGTACCCAGCGCGGCGCCCACTGTCCCGTCGCCCTGCACCACATTGAACACACCGTCGGGCAGCCCCGCTTCGGTATAAATCTCTGCGAGCTTCACAGCTGTGAGCGGTGTCAATTCGGCCGGCTTGAAGATCATGGCGTTGCCACACGCCAAAGCGGGAGCTGACTTCCAGCACGCAATCTGCAGCGGATAGTTCCAAGCTCCGATACCAAGACACAGGCCAACGGGCTCCCGGCGTGTATAGCCAAACGCACTGGATAGGTCGACGTGCTCACCGTGAATCGTCGGCGCTACACCGGCGAAGTATTCGATGGCGTCTGCACCCGATGCGACGTCGACAACGATTGCTTCGCGAATTGGCTTGCCGGTGTCGGCCACTTCCAATGCGGCTAACTCGTCGTTGCGTTCATGCAGTAGCCGCACTGCCTGCATCAAGATGCGCGAACGTTGGGTGCCGGTAAAGGTGCGCCACACCGCAAAACCCTGCTGCGCAGATTCAATCGCCGCTTCGATCAGCGCAGCATCGGCGGTTTCCACCATGGCAATCGTGTCGCCCGTCGCTGGGTTGATCGTGGCGAATAACGGACCAGACGACGGTACGTAGCGCCCACCAATGTAGGACTGCACAAC
>JANMEI010000607.1:0-2887 GCA_031376865.1 Acidimicrobiia bacterium
GACAACCTGGACGAAGAATGCGAGCCATGCACTTCAGAAGGGTCGACTTTCCTGAGCCATTTTCACCGACGATGCCGAACGTTTCTCCTTTGTTGACCGTGAAGCTCACGTCGTTAACCGCCCAAAACTCTTCGTATTCAGCCCGTTTTCCGCGCATCACACTGGCTTTCAGACTGGCGTTTCGCTCGTGGTAGATCCGAAATCGTTTTGCGACATGGTCAACAATCACGGCAGGTTCGGCCGAACCCACCTGTCGACCCGCCACCGCAAACGAGGAGCCTGGCTCGCGCGACGCCCCTTCGGTCACTTCTGCCGACAAGTCGGTGATGGTTTCTGGAGCATTCACGTCGTTCAGGATACCGGTGCAAGGTAGTAGTCGAGTGCTTCAGCTGACAATCGGACAAAAGGAGCGAGCGCTCGACGTCGTCGCAGGGCATAGGGAATCATGCACAAGCCGAGCAGGCGACCACGAACCACCTGTGGAATGACGTCGGATTGGCCGGTGTGTTTCAAGTGACGGATGGTTCCACGATCGTGCCGGATGGCTGCTGGCAACCCTCTCAAGATGGTTCGTAACGGAAAGTTGGTCAGCCATAAGATGGGCTGATTTCTGAGGGTCTGTCGAAGCGCAAAACCACTCGTTCTGGTATTGGTTGATGCCGACCCCACATGATGGGCGACGGTTCCGTCGACAGTCCAGTTTTCCCAACCCATCATCAGTGCTCGAGCCGAAAGGTCGACGTCTTCTAAGTACATCCACATTCGTTCGTCAAGAATTTCGTCAAAGGGTTGAGCGTCAAGAAATGCCGTGCTGTACATCGCAGCGGCGGCGTTGACTCCAAAGACTCGCTGGGTGCGGTGCCCTGGCCCCACCGGTTGGGCAAACCCAACCTGAACCGCTTGCAGTTCGGCGTTCACATACAGATGCTTACTGTCAACGATGTCCGGGTAAGTCGCATCGACGGTGAGCGATTGAAAACACGCACCCCTGGGGCGCGGGCCAGCGAACTCGACCATGGTTGCTACCCAGTTCGGCGACAGGGTGGCATCGCTGTTGAGCAACACGATGTAGTCGATGCGTTGGTCTGCGCGGGCTCGCTTGATTCCCACGTTGTTGGCGATGGCGAAGCCGCTATTCCAGTTGAGGGCAACCACCTGAACGTTTGAGTCAGCTCCAGCAAATTCCGCTATTGCCTCGATCGATCGATCGGTAGATCCGTTGTCGACAACGTATGTGTGCAGAGCAGTACCTGGATAGGATTGATTGGCGACCGATTGCAAGCAGGAACTCATCAGTTCTGCATTGTTCCAACACACAACGATCACTGCAACGCCAGGAACGACGGCTGCTGGTTGGGTCACCACACACCCTCGCCCTGTCGACCCGGTTCTGGTTGATGCGGTGTGACATTCGATTGCCACCAGAGAAGTAGGCGCCCGCGATTCCACGCCAACATTGGCGAGTCCGTAGGTTCAGCGTTGAGGCCAGCTGACAGTGTCCAACGCTGATGGGCCCAGATCAAGCAACATCGCTGTGAACTCTGGGCAACAGCGTGCAGCGCCTCTGTGAAGGTGCCATTGCTCAACGCATCGACGAGCGACGGCGTTGCGTTCAGGTCGCTCGTTCGTACTACCAGGTTACGCCCGCTCAGCGACGCAACTTGTCGACACCGCGCCAGCTCGTACGGGGCTAGGTCAAGACGCCCAGATCGGGCACGAAGTGGGTTGGCTGGTGGGCCGACAACACCCCCGTCAAAGACAATTCCAGAGGGCACCAAGACCAGCGGAGCCACGGCAAACACGTGTGACTGCTGAAGCGCACCCAGCAGGTCAGCAAGCCACCCGTGTTCTGATGCAACGACTCCCCCATCGATAATGGCGAGAGCATCGGATTGGGCGTCCAGCACCGGAAATGATGTTCCGGTTTTCCACTGAATGACTTCGATCACACTGACCGGCGTGCCCACCCGAGCGATGAGGTCCTTGGCATGTCGTGCTGCGTGAAGCGGCTCACCCAATGGATCTCGAATCACGATGCTCACCCGGTTCAGGACCCCCGGTGCATGGCGGATTCGGAGACCCCCGTGGCGATGCGGCGACCGTTGGGCAACAACGCCTGGAGGGGTCACTGGTTGCGCAGGCAACAGGGCGTTCATACGCTCCTGCGGGCCGACCAGGCGGTGCAACAACACGTGAGGAACGTGAGGAACTAACTCGTGAACATCGACGTCAACATCGATATCGGCTGCAGATTGCTTGGTGGCAATGAACCCAGCATGAAGGTCGAACTGTTGGGCAAGATCTGGTTCCCATTGACCGACGGCTGCCGGGGCACTGCGAAGCCCACTAAACGGATCGATCATGTCAAACTCGCCCGTGATCTCCTGAGCATTTGGATGCTGCACGGCGCGCATCGCAAGTTCCATCAGCGCCGTTGCTGAAAGTGAGTCGCCGAATCGTATGTGTACGGTGAAGATACTTTTCGGCTCGTCATCAATCGATCGCATTGTGTGAAATCGATGATCAGCTAGCTGGGCATCAACCAACAGACGCTTCGTTGCATGCCCGAAACCATCGTGGGCAGGTAGTCGCGCAGTCCAGCTGCCAAACGTTTGGTTGGCGAGCGAGACCAACGTCCGGGTAACGGACATCGGGTCAGTGCGACCGTCATCGTCGATCGTGATCTCGAATTGAACGCTCTCCTCGGCCAGCGACACGAGTTGTTCGTCGCCGGCAAACACCGACACCTGTTCGGCCTCCAGTGACCGCTGCCACCGTTGGTAGGAAGACTCGGGGGCAGTCGGCAACACCCCAGCAGTACGGGCTACCCCAAGCAATCGGTCTCGGCGAGCTGATCCGACTGGGAGGGCAGCACGTACTAACCCGG
>JANMEI010000414.1:0-4252 GCA_031376865.1 Acidimicrobiia bacterium
GCCGTTCGCCTTCACCGCTCCCAACTTTGCTCATGGCGGAAACGGGGTGGCTTACTTCATGGCGAGATTGTTCGCAGCAACTGGTGAGCAGCGCTTCCTCGATGCCGCTTTGGACGGTGCGCGTTCGTTCGTGGCATCGATGCAAACCGTTGGCGACGGATGCTTGGTGTGTCATACCGAGGAGCAACAACCATCTGAGTTCTATTTGGGTCTCTGCCATGGTCCAGCGGGATCAGCTCGATTGTTCGCATTGCTCGGCCGACTCACCGAAGAAACTAAGTGGGCAGATCATCTCAACTCGCTGTTTGTGGGTGTTGCAGCTCTCGGTGCGCCCGAGACCCGTTCATGGGGATGGTGGAACAATTACAGCCGCTGCTGCGGAGATGCCGGATTGGGAGACGCGGCGTTGCTGTTTCGGAATTCCCGAGGCGTCAACGAAGTCGACATGCGGTTGCTCGCTGATCGATGCGGAGCGGTGCTCCAAGGAGTCTCGCAGGTCGAGAATGGCAAACGGTGGTGGGAACAAGCGGAACACCGCACGCGCCCGGCGTTCACTCAAGCGCAAACCGGGTTTCGTCAAGGAGCTGCCGGAATCGGAAGCTTCTTCGTTCATCTTGCTACGGCCGATTCCGCTGAACCGGTTCGGGTGCTGTGGCCCGATGAAGTCCTGTGAAGGTCCTGTGAAGGTCCTGTGAAGTCCTTGAGTCTGATCCCTCAAGTTCGACGGATTCCCCGTCGAAGAGTTGGGGATGAGTGCACCACAACACGCCACGCGGCATGCTGGTGCCAGCGGTCTAGCAGCCACGACAGACGATGATCGATTTGCCCATCATCGCTGGATGTTCGGGCAAGTTCCGCATTTCATTGTGGTGGTGACGTCAGATGGAACGGTTTTGGATGCGAGCCCTGAGGTCACTCAGTGGTTGGGTTGGAGTACCGACGAATTTATTCATCGCTCAGCGTTTGAGTTCATCCATCCTGGTGATCATGAGTTAGTGGCTGTCGAACTGATTCGGGAAATGAGCGAGCCAAATCAACCCTCCCCGTCCTTGGTAGTTCGAGTGCTGAAGTCCGACAACACGTGGTGTGACATCGAGATTTTGGGGAAGAACCACCTCGATGATCCGCTCGTGAATGGAGTGGTGGTCTCGGCTCGTTATGTGTCGGGCCCTTGCCTCAGCCAGCGGGTACTTGCCGCTGGCGATTATCTCTATCAGTCAGTCGCAACCACACCGTCCGATGGAACTACCATCTTCGACGCCGAAGGGCGGCGGGTGTACACCAGTAGTTCGTTGTGCGCGATGTTGGGCTATTCAGCCGCCGAATTGCGAGCGCTCGGACCCGGCGAGTTGATGTTTCCGAGTGATATGAGGCAATGGCGGTCGACCACGCGCACTGCGTTGCAATCGACCGAAGGCGTTTCCCGGTTGGAGTGCCGTGTCGTGAAGAAAGATGGTTCACCACTGTGGATCGAAGTGACCGTCGTGAACCTCCTCAACCAGTCTGGCGTCAACGGGATTGTCGCTCACATCAGAGACATTCATGAGCGTAAGTCCTTGCAAGAGGAATTGATGCGTCGGGCCTCGGTTGACGAATTGACGGGTCTCGCTAACCGCGCTGCGTTTGTTGAGCGACTCGTGCAAATGGAACAACTTGGCGAGCGTCGAACGTTGCTGTTCTGCGATCTTGACGGTTTCAAATCGGTAAACGATGTGTTGGGTCATACCGCAGGTGATCAGTTGTTGCATGCCATTGGCGTCGGACTTCGGGCCGCTCTCGGCGACGCAATGCTTGTCGCTCGAATGGGCGGGGATGAGTTTTGCATTGTCATGCCAGCAACTACCGAAGTCGACTCAACACAATGTGCACATACTGTTATCGCTACAGTGAATCAAGCCGCTTGCGCACTATTTGGCGACATGCTTGATATTGGTCCGCTTGCACTCCCAATCGGGGTCAGCGTCGGTGTCGCTATAGATGCGCTCGACTTGAGTAACACCACCTCATTGCTGTCTCGCGCCGACCACGCGATGTACAGCTCGAAGCGACTCGGGCCAAACCGCGTCACGGTGGCCGAGTAGCAGCTGAACTTCGCGACACTGGTCGGATGGTACTTGTTGCTGCGGTTGTTACTGCGCTCGCCACGTTCTCATTTGCCGTGCCCCTTCCGACCAGTCCGTCGTCGACATCGGTCGCCCCCAATTCAGCGACATGTGTCCCTACGACAACTACGGAGACGCCGATCGAGTGGAAGCAGTCTCGGGCACTAGGAAGACCCACTCGGGGCACACTTCGTAACGGAGTTCAACTCCCGATCCAAGGTTCAACCTTCGTCACGTGGGACCCGGGGACGAAGTCTTTGCTGAGCGCAGGTTGGCGACGGTGGGGGACAGACGATCTGATCCACAATTCGCTGTGCGCCATCGAAGCATGGCGGGCTGGGCGCGAAGGAACGCGAATTCTGCTGGGTGACATCAGCTTGCCGACAGGTGGGCAATTCGGGCCCGAATACGGTGGGCTTGGTCATGCGTCTCACCAAAATGGACTTGATATCGACGTCTATTACCCCCGACAAGATAAAACGGAGACAATTGTCGACAGCGTTTCCGAAATCGACCGAGCAGCAACGCAGGCGCTCATCAATGAGTTCATCAAGGTGGGAGCGGCAGTGATATACGTGGGAAGAGGGCTCGGGTTCACGGACCCAGACGGGGTCGTCACGCCTGCTCGGAAGCACTTTGATCACTTTCACGTGAGATTCTTGGCTTCCCCGCCCGGGTAGACCTCTGCCGTAGGCGGTGATGGAAACTGAGAGACTAGACGAATGAAGAGTTTTCGGTCGTTGTTAGTTGTCTGTTCGAGTTCGTTGGCCATTGGTTTGAGTGGGTGTGCCTCAACAGCCTCGTCAAGTGCCAAACCGGGGGACAATCTTCCTGCGCTTCAGGCGATGGGATTCACCAAAGTGGTTGACCTTGCTCACGTCATTGACCCCAACATTCCCATCTGGCCGGGTGATCCGAAGCCGACCTTTGACACGATTGCGTCAATTGATAAAGAGGGTTACTACCTTCGTAAGTTCACCATTGGCGAACATAGCGCTACGCACATGAATGCTGGTAACAGCTTCTTCGCTGAAGGTGGGTCCATTGATGACTACAGCGCCGAGTCGTTAGTGAAGCGTGCCGTCGTGATTGACGTGCGCAAGCAAGCGATCGCTAACGCCGACTATGCCCTCACCCAAGCCGATGTTGAAGCGTGGGAGGCGCAGCACGGAAAGGTGCCCAAAGATTCGATGGTCTTGGTGTACACGGGTTGGCAAGAAAAGTGGGCAACTCCGAAAGAGTTCTTGAACAGTGACGCCAAAGAAGTGCTGCATTTTCCTGGCATCAGCGGAGCCACCGCAAAATGGCTCCTCGACAAGCGCAAAATCGCAGGCGTCGGCATCGACACTCACGGGGCCGATCCCGGAATCGATTCGAACTATCAAACCAACAACGCGGTGTTGCAGGCCAACGGCATTGAGTTGGAGTGCCTGACCAACTTGGACACCTTGCCACCTACCGGTTCAACGTTGGTGATTGCGCCCCTGCGACTCAAAGATGGCTCGGGCACGCCCCTCAGCGTGATGGCTTTCTCTAACTGACTCCACAACTAAGCCGCCATGCAGAAGTGATGGTGAGTCGGCCTGTAAGCGGAGTTCTGTCCAGGCCCGAAAGCCCTGTGTGACTATCCATCTATGCGGCCTACCCGGAAGTATTGGACGGGCCGCCCACTTCCTGCTTGACCTTGCTCCGAGAGGGGGTAACCGAGCCGGCGGAGTCACCCCCGACGCTGGTGCGCTCTTACCGCACCGTTTCACCCTTACCGTGTTGCCCCGACCGGAGTCGTGACCGTCAGGCGGTTTACTTTCTGTTGTCCCGACTACACATCGCTGCGTACTGACTCTCGTCAGCTCTCTGCCCTACGGAGCCCCGACTTTCCTCGACACAGTCACGCCGAAACGCGCCGTGCCGCAGTCACCCGGCCAACTCACCATCGAGAGCAGCGTAGTAGCTGAACCGCGGACAAGAACCGGTGCTTGGGTTTGCACTGGTTTGCGTCGACAATAGACATATGAACGACCACGGAGACAGATGAACGACCACGGAAGTACTCGCCTTGAGCGCTGGGCCGCGCCTCTTTCCGGAATGGTGGCCGTCATCGCTGGTCTCGGAGCCGGCTCATTTGTGGCTGGTTTGCTGAGCGAGTCGAC
>JANMEI010000612.1:0-2656 GCA_031376865.1 Acidimicrobiia bacterium
GCTTTCGTAGCTCGATGTCGCAAGTTTGAGAATTTTCTCTCTGTTGGCCTGCAGCCAAACGACCCCGGATCCTCTTGTCTGCTCAAGGCCACCTTGCGTCGTGAGCTCCTCGATGTCTTCACTGTTTCGATTCACGTCGAACACCGAATCGGGTGCCGAGAACCCATTGAACTTCATGCACGAACGAATCAATTTCACGTACTCGGGCCGTGTCACATCTTTCTTCAGAAGCAGAAGCGGATCATCCGCCGCGGGGTTGGAGCACGATCCCAACCCTGCCACGCTGACCAGGGCAACACATCTTGCAAGCCAGATTTTCATCCGTGGCCTCTCGTTCGAATCATCATGGTGACCCACATCTCAGGAAGCGCCCATCCGTAACCACCAGCGCCCCAGACTTGTGTCATCGTTTGACTCACACCATCAAAGATACTTCCAGCACCTCAAGTGCATCAGACTGGTCGTTCATGAACGGTCGTCTGCAGATTCCAGCGCTTCACTTCGCCACACCGGTCGGTTGGCTCAACGATCCAAACGGGTTGGTGTTTCAGGATGGCTACTGGCATCTGTTTTATCAACACCATCCACATTCTTTGCAGTGGGGACCAATGCACTGGGGCCACGCTCGCAGCAAGGACCTCACCACCTGGGAGCACTTGCCAATCGCTCTGTATCCCAATGAGGCTGGCGCGGCCTTTTCCGGGTCGGCTGTGATCGACCATCACAACACCGCCGGGCTGGGCAGCGGTGCGATGGTTGCGATGTACACCCTGGCCGGAGACGGGACGCAGTTCCAAGGAATCGCTCACAGCAGTGATGGTGGTGTCACATTGACTCCTAGTCAATCCAACCCGGTGCTTCGATCACCCGAGGGCATCGTCGATTTTCGCGATCCGAAAGTGTTTCCGTTCAACAACGAGTTGCGAATGGTGTTGGCTGTTGTGGTTGAGGTCTGGATCTACGGATCACCAGATCTCCACGGCTGGACGTTGCTCAGCGCCTATCGAGATGACGCCGGTTCTGAATGGGGAACCTGGGAGACACCGGACCTCATGAAGTTTGTCCATCCGGTGTCGGGCGATGACGTATGGGTACTGACGATCGGAATGGAAAGCAATGCACCAGCCGGAGCAAGCGGGATGTACTACCGCACCGGAACCTTCGATGGCGTCGCCTTCACTCCAACCGATGCCCACGGCCATTGGGCCGATCATGGTCCAGACTTTTACGCTGCCCAGTCCTGGAGCAACACCGAACCGGATCGGCACGTCTGGATAGCGTGGATGAACAATTGGCAGTACTCGCAACACTCACCCCAAGGAATCAGCCGCGGGTTGATGACACTGGCACGAGACATTGGGCTCAAACAAGTTGGCGACGACTTGTTGCTCACCCAACTCCCGATCATCGAACAGGCAGATATCGATCACGACCACGAGGTGGCAGAGTTTGGTCCCGGGCAACACGAAATTGACGCGCCGGTGGCGTGCATGTTGTCGGGAGTTGTTGGGCCAAACGATACGGTCTCGATCGAGGCGGCTGTCGACGGTGATATAGCCCGTGTGCATATCGACGGGCGTTCGCGTTCGATTCGGTTGCAGCGAGTCGGGCCTTCAGCTGATGCAATCGAACACTTTGCCCTTGACACCACCGCAATCGTGCCTGGCGACAGTTCATTCGACATCTACATCATTCTCGACATCGGCACCATCGAAGTGTTTGCGGCGAACGGAACCCTCACCATGTCTGCGCTGACCAACAAGGTTCAACAAATCGACACCATCAGCTTTGCCTCAACTGTTCCCATCGAAGCGGTCACGTTGCGTCAGCGCGCTGAGCTTGGTGTCATGGCTCGGTCGATACCGGAGTAACAACACTGACCGCTAGGGAACGAGCGAACGGGGCCGGATCCCAGTATTCGTTCCATGTGGCAATTTTGCCGCCGATCAGCGTGGCGAACACGGCCGCTTCAAAACCAGTTTCGATTCCAGCAAGCCGCTTTGACCTGCCGACCATCGGGCATTCAACCAGAAACGCCAGGCGGGCATCACCATCCAGATCACCATCGACGAAACAGTTCCGAATCTTCGCAGGCGCAAAATCGAAACTTCGGAGAATGCCAACTATGTGCTCATGCAATGCTGCTGATCCCACGTAGGAACCGTTGGGATCAGAAATGCGGAGATCTTCAGTGGTGAGCGGAAGGACACGCTCAGGCTCTCGTTCGGACCAAGCCGAAAAGAACTGAATGAGAATTGGCGGAATGTTGTCGGCTTGCGTTGCGTCAGGCATGTGCGCGAACCCCGAACGTGTTCCAACTGGTTAACGATGGCGCTGGTCGGCGCGCGGCGACGCCCCACTTTCCGGTGGGGTGTCCGATCGGCAAAAGCGACACCACTTCGAATCGTTCGGGTATCGCAAGTATGGCTCGAACTTCGTCTTCGTACACACGATGCAGGGTGGTGATGCAGGTGCCCAGTCCAAAGGCACGGCACGCCAGCATGAGATTTTGCACCGCGGGATAAACAGATGCGTACACAGGCCCGACCTCCATCACACCTTGCTCGTCTTCGACTGCCATCGAGATCTTCGGTACTAACACGAAGATTAGCACCGGCGCTTCACCTACATGATTAGCAAGGTGATAGGCGGCTTT
>JANMEI010000447.1:0-3053 GCA_031376865.1 Acidimicrobiia bacterium
GCACAAGTGCATCTACTCGCTTCTCTACCTCGGGACCAACACCGATGGCTCCGGCAACTCGTAAGCGACCATGGGAATCAACTGACGCCAGCGGATGATCGCGGTGCTTGGCGAGATCCTTGACCGTTATCAGTCCGGTCAACTTTCCGGTCGCATCGACAAGCGGAAGTTTCTCGATTCGATGCCGACGCAGTAGCGCTTTTGCTTGCTCCAGCGTGGTGCCGGTCGGAGCGGTAATGAGACCGTCAACCGTCATGAACTCGCGGACAGAACGCCGTTCGTCGCCGGGCTCCATAAAGCGAATGTCTCGATTGGTGATGATCCCGATCAAGTGGCCGTCAGGCTGGACGACCGGAACACCGCTGAATCTGAATCGGGCCATCAACGCATCAGCTTCACCAACCGTTGCATCCGTCCCGACCGTTACTGGATCGGTGATCATGCCAGATTGGCTGCGTTTCACGCGACGCACTTCGGCTGCTTGATCGGCAGGGTCGAGGTTGCGATGGATGACTCCCATCCCACCTTCACGCGCCAGTGCGACTGCCATCCGCGACTCGGTCACCCGATCCATGGCGGCGGACAGCACAGGAATCTGCAAGCGAATGTTGCGCGCCAAAGTGACACTGGTGTCGACGTCGGCCGGCAGCACCTCGCTGTAGCCCGGCACCACCACCACGTCGTCGAAGGTCAGCGCAGTGAAGCGGTCAAAAAGCTCTTGGTTAACCGATGCTTGCATGGTCGCTCCTAAACGAGATCAATTCGTGCAGTGTCTTCACCAGCAGTCGATGTTCGGCTGCGTGCATACGTTCAGCGAACTTGTCGAAGGTGTCATCTTTGACAAAAGCGACTTCTTCTGTCCCCAATACGGGCCCGTTGTCCATTCCCTCGTCTGGCACTTCATGCACCATGACGCCACTATGGCTGCGGGTCCCAGCTCTGTACTGGTCGAACGCTCTTTCCAACGCATTCCGCCCGGGCAACTCTCCTGGAAGGGCAGGGTGCAGGTTCACTACGCGCCCTGGAAACCGATCAAGAAACGCACTCGACAGCAGTCGCATGAAGCCAGCAAGTATGACAAGATCGGGGCGTAGCTCTAGCACCGCTAACCCAAGTGCATCGTCCCAGTCTCGACGAGTTTGATCAGTCCGCCGAAGGGGCATCAACGCTACGTGTGGCACACCTGCGATACGAGCTCGATCGAGCGCTTTTGCTTCCGAGTTGTCTGAAATGACCCCTACTACTTCAGCGTCAAGTTCGCCGGACGTACACGAATCGAGCACCGCTTGCAGATTGGTTCCTGAGCCAGATGCCAACACACAAATGCGGGTTCGTGTCTCAGATGAAGATGGCGCGCTCATTGTAAGTGAACCTCGCCGGATTCACGATCGACGACTTGTCCGATAATCCAGGTTGCTTCGTCGATCGCTGTTTGCACTTGCGCGACATCGCTAGGTGCACAGACAATTATCATTCCAATACCCATATTGAGCGTTCGGTGCAGTTCTTCGGGTGAGAGCCCACTGACATCGCGGATCAGTTGGAACAGCGGTGGCACGGGCCACGATCCAAGGGTGATGTCGACACCCAAACGGTCGGGTAACACTCGCGGAATGTTCTCTTGTAACCCACCACCGGTGATGTGGATGAGTCCTTTCACCACTTCGAAGGAATCGCCATCCAGCAACGTGCGCAACACGGGGAGATAGCTTCGATGGGGCTCCAGCAACGCATCGCCCAAGGGAACCTGCAATGGGGCAGGTTTTGCATCTAGTGGGAGGCCGGCGAACATCCTGCGCAGCAACGAGTAGCCACTGGTGTGTGGACCACTCGACGCAATTGCGATCAAGACGTCGCCGACCGCCACATCGGTGCGAGGTAGCAGTTGTGACCGGTCGGCAGCTCCAACCAGCGTGCCCGCCACGTCGATATGACCTTCGTGGTACACGCCGGGCATCTCGGCGGTCTCACCACCAAGAAGTGCACAGTCGTTCAGCAAACAGGCTTCGCTCATGCCGCTGACGATCTCTGCCACCTGCTCAGCAACGATCACCGACGAAGCGATGTAATCGAGGAAGAACAGCGGCCGAGCGTTTTGCACCAGCACGTCATTTACACAATGGTTGACGAGATCAATCCCCACGCCCCGGAGGCGCCCGGCCGAGGAAGCTAACGCCACTTTGGTGCCCACCCCGTCGGTTGACGCAACCAATACAGGCTCATCAAAGTACTTCAATTTGGAAACATCGAACACTCCCCCAAAACCGCCCACACCGGCAAGAACCGCCGGGCCTTGAGTAGCAGAGACGGACTGCTTGAGCAACTCGACAGCACGATTGCCTTCGTCAATATCTACGCCAGATGCTGCGTACCCGCCAGTAGTCCGAGCGATGGCTCGCCAACCAATGTCGCGTCGCATCTGTTCGCCGGTGAAACGGACACTTTTGGCGACGTCATAAGCGGCTCGCCGGGCGGCAGCAACATCGACACCAAGGCCGGTCGCCGAGAACACTCGGCCTCCACCCGTTCGAAGTACGCCTGACGGATCGCGTGTGGTCCCCGCGTGAAAGAGAACACCGGATGCCGCCGCGGTATCGGTCACAACAATGTCATCACCCAGTTGAGGTGCATCGGGATAGCCTGCCGCCGCTTTCACCACCGTGCACGAAGCACCCGAATGCCACTTGACGAGGGTCGGGTCCAAGTCCCCTGCAGCGCAACCCAACGCAATAGCCAAGAGGTCGCCATCGAGCAGCGGAAGCAATGTTTGAGCTTCCGGATCGCCAAATCTCGCGTTGAACTCGATCACCTTTGGCCCGGAGTCCGTCAACATCAACCCGGCAAATAGCACCCCGCAAAACGGCATCCCATCAGCCGCGCAACCATCCACGGCGCGCTGCAGCACGTCAGCAGTGAGCATCGCCGCTAGGTCTGGCGGACACACAGGAGCCGGAGCGTACGCTCCCATGCCGCCGGTGTTTGGACCTCGATCACCTTCATATATTCGCTTATGATCCTGAGCTGGGGGCATCGCCACGGCACGAACTCCATCA
>JANMEI010000454.1:0-1690 GCA_031376865.1 Acidimicrobiia bacterium
ACTACCTGCCGTTGAACTACCAGCCGTTGAACGGCTTGCGTTGGCCCGCATAGCGCGGGCAGCCACGGCCACCGGGCTAGCGCCGTCCGCGTGTAGGGGCGTCGGGGACACGCTCCACTACACGCAGACGAGCGCTACCAGCCCGCCGATTGTTGGTCTGTTCGGCCTTTGAAGGTGTGCGCGGAATGCCACGAACGATCCGTACGGTCTGCACCGCGTCGCATACGCAAGGCAGCTCCGGCGGACACGCGCAGTCCCCCGTCGCCGCGATACGCATCTGTTCCTTGACGATGCGATCCTCGCCCGAGTGGTAGGACAGCACCGCGACGCGCCCACCAGGAACAGTGCGCGCAATCGCGCTGTCGATCGCAGGAGCCAACGCGTCCAACTCGCCGTTGACTTCGATGCGGATGGCTTGAAACGTGCGCTTCGCCGGGTGTCCACCGGTTCTACGGGTTGCAGCAGGAATGGCCGCAGTAACCAATGTGACGAGTTCCGTTGTGGTCGTCACCGGACGACCTGCCGTACGTGCGCTTACGATGCTGCGCGCAATACGACCTGCAAATCGTTCGTCTCCGTACGTTCGAAGTACGTCGGCGATTTCATGATCGCTCCAAGTAAGGAGCAACTCGGCGGCGGTTGGACCTTGAGTAGTGTCCATGCGCATGTCGAGTGGGGCGTCAGAACGGTACGAAAATCCCCGTTCTGCAATATCAAACTGAGCTGACGACACGCCAAGGTCCATCAACACACCGACAACCGGAAATGATCCGGTGCCGTTGACGGCGTCGTCCATGGCATCGAAGCGGGCGGTCACGACTCGTGCACGATCGGCGTAGTTGCTCAGACGGTAGGTGGCTGTTTCGATGGCCAGTGGGTCTTGATCGATCCCGAGGACGTTGAGGTGCGGGAGTTGATCGAGTATCGCCAGTGCATGACCCGCGCCTCCCAGCGTTGCGTCGACAACCCATCCTGCCGGTAGTGGACGAAACCATTCAACGACTTCGGCCAACATCACCGAGACATGGTGGAACTCGATCGTCATCACAGGTCACGACTCGATGTTTCGGTTGCCCGAGCAAAGTCCTCAGGGCGCCAGACCTCGATGTGGTCGAAGCAACCGTTGACGGCGATTTCAGCTGATAGATCGATGCCGGCATCGGTACGAAGCTCGGCGGGAAGCGCAATTCGTCGTTGTTTATCGACCTGAGCGTGCTTTGCCCGCGAGGTCAACCGGCGAAGCGCCCCGAGCCATTCGGCGTCTTCTTCGGCCTTTTTCTTCATGAGGGCAGCCTTTGCGTAAAACGCGTCCCGAGGCCAAATTTCGAGTTGGTTGTCTTTTCCCAGCGCAACGATTACCTCAGCGACGTCGTCGCCGTTGCGCAGCTGATCAAAGTCGGTGGCCGAGACCGCGAAACGGCCCCGGTCATCGAGTTTGACCTGCGTGTTATTGAGGAAGAGGTAGTTGTCAGACATGAGAAAGGGCAAAACGAGCTAAAACAGAGGCACTGCAACGCAGCGGAGGAAGCAAACATCGACGATTCAGAGCAAATTACGGGCTTGAAACTCCCGAATCACCCATTTGATCTCCGTAATGTCTCCACTGCGTCTCCCAAACCTACCAGTCCGCCTCCCATCGACACCAGCAAGATCATCTCGATTTGGAATGATCTTTTAACGTTTTTAACGG
>JANMEI010000456.1:0-4635 GCA_031376865.1 Acidimicrobiia bacterium
CCACCACCAGCAACGCCGCCGAGAACTTCGACCCTCCACTGTTCAGCGACGGGATCCCCAACAACACCACCCCGATGATTCCCACGCCAAGCCCCAACATCTGAAAACGACCCGGAAGTCGCTTCAACAACACCGACGCAGCAATCGCAGCAAACACCGAGATGGAACCGTTCAACATCCCGGCCAAACCCGACGTGATGTGAAGCTGCGCCAGTGGAAACAGCGTCATCGGAAACGCCAACCAAAACACGCCGACGGCCGCAACGCGACCCCAGTCAGACTTTTCAATGCGGGTTCGGGCCTTTGGCATTAAACCAAGCGCAACACAACCCAGCAGAATTCGGCCGAACGTGACCATCCCTGGATGGAACGATTTCAAGCTTTCAGCGATGAACAAAAACGATGTGCCCCAAATGATGCCGGGCAACACAAACAGCACCCAGTCCTTCGCTTCAAACGCATCACGATGGGTACCCTCAGCCGCAAAAGAACTCACCCCTCTATCTTGCTACGGCGAAGCAAGTGTCATCGCCGATTTGTGCCCGCCCCCGGGCATCCCCGAGGACCCCGAATGTGTTCGGGGGTAAACGGTGTTGCCAACCACTGGTTGGTTCGTACCGTACATAGATGGATCAGGTCATCCGGCGCAGTAGCACCCTGTTAGTCACACTGCTGGTGCTCTTCACCATTCCGCGCCAACTAGTCGGACGAGACGCACACGATCTGTACACCAACGATCGGGCAACGTTGATGGCCCGGGCAGACCGCGTCGTGCAACACGTCACTGCCGGAGTTGACGACGCAAGCTTTACCACCGGATCGGCTCGCTTCGACGGCGAGTGGGCATTCGGCACCTACCAAATGGCCGTCCTTGGTCTTGCTCAGGTCATCCAGTCAGCCCCAGATCAAGGCGACCGATATAGACCAGCTTTGCGATCAGCACTCGACCAACTACTGCTTCCCAAAACCAGGGCGTTCGCTCGCGAAGCCTGGGGCAGCGACGCGTTTGATTCCCTCAGCGATGTCTCATCGCGAGACGGGTGGCTTGGCTACATTGCGCTTTCGATGAGCGTCGCTCGAAGCGTTGATCCGGAGTTTCAACACACCGAGCTTCACGATCAGATGATCGAATCACTTCGAGCGAGAATCGAAGGTTCGTCAACCATGCTGATCGAAACGTACCCGGGTGAAACGTACCCGGTCGACATCAGTGCAGCGATTGCGGCGATCGATCTGCACACCCGCCTGACCAAGGGAAACGCCACCTCGTTGACCGATCGTTGGGTCACAAAGATTCGCTCCACACTTCTTGACACCAACACCGGGTACCTTTCCCAAACGGGACCAACCCCGGGTCTGCATCGGGGCTCAGGCACCTCGCTAGCCGCGTACTTCTTGGGCTTCGCCCCGAGTGCCTCGGCACAACTGCTCGCAAAGGATCTGTACACGTCGCTACGTGTGCATGGTTTTCGATCTCTCGCCGGCTTTGGTGTCGTCCGCGAATACGCCAGCGACTATTCCGATGGCGGTGATATTGACTCAGGACCGGTTTTTCAAGGGTTTGGAGTGTCCGTCACAGGATTTGCATTGGCATCGGCCAAACGATTCGGAGACGAGAAAATGTTCACCGCGTTACATCGAACAGCCTCACTCACGGGGGTGCCATACACGGGCAAACATGGCAAGGGATACGTCGTTGGCGGCCCGCTTGGCGATGCCATCTTATTGGCGATGGAAACTGCACAACCGATCGAGTTGCAGGCATGAAGAAGTTTCGAGCACTCAATCCTCAACTGCAAGCGGCAATCAAGCGAACCGCGATAGTGATCGCTGTGTTGGCCGTCTACCGAATCAGCTTGCCGCTGTTGGACGCTGCTGGCTTACTGACGCAGGTATTGGCCCCCAACGGTTCGCACCTCGTTGCGCTGATCGCCATCGGCATCACGGTGGTCATCCGAATGTTTCTGATCCTGCTTGCTCCGGTCCTACTGGTGCTGTGTTGGGCAAAGGCTGCCTGGGCCCGCATCAATTCTGATCAAGCGGTCACGCATCAAGTCAGCAACAATGGTTGAGTGACGGGAACACGCACTCGACGAAAACTCGCCTTTGTTGCTGTGCTGGCTCTTACACTTTCAGTCATTGTCGTCGGTCAAACACTGCGACCTGAGCCCGCTAGCGGCGACGCAACTGCAGACATCGTCGGTGACCTACCGAACAACATCAGCGGGAAGGCCGGCGAGCAAATTGGCAGCTTCCAGATCCCAACGATCGACCTTGATCAGCCGCTGTATGAGGGAACAAACGCAGCGACCCTCAAGAATGGGCCCGGTCACTATCGCACCACGCCGTTGCCGGGAAAGTCCGGCAACGTGGCCATCGCCTGCCACCGAACCACCTTCGGCGCACCCTGCTTTCGATTAGGTGAACTCAAGAAGGGTGACGAAATTCGAATCTCACGAAAACGAATCTCTGGAGGTGATGTGTGGTTTACCTACCGGGTAACACAAACGCTTGTCGTGAAACCGTCGCAGAACGACGTGCTCCGAGCTGTCCCCTATGTAGACACGCTGACGATCACAACCTGCCATCCCTTGTATTCCGACAAACAGCGTTTGATTATCCAGGCTGAGCTGGTCTGAACGCAAAGCGTGCGGCTATCCACCTCGGAACAGCGTGACGAGGTGGATAGCCCGCAGCGTTGCGGGCAACCTCTCTCCTAGGCGACGTCGGAGACGGCGCGGAGGCCGGGGCCCTGACGGGTCAACTTTGGCAGGGCGACCTGACCGGTGCGCTGCACTTCAACAATGCCGTAGGGCCGCAGCAGGTCTTCGAAGTCATCGAGCTTGTCTGGTGGGTCAGCCAGCATGATGATCATCTGATCGAAGCCAACGTTGACAATCTTGCCGTCGAAGATGTTGACCAGTTCAGCAATCTCTGCGCGCTTATCAGATGGCGTCTGAACCGTGATGAGCAGCATCTCGCGCACAACGCTTTCAGAAGGCGTGAGTTCGCGAATGTCGAGCACGTTGATCAGCTTGTTGAGCTGCTTCACGATCTGCTCCATTGGTGTCTCGTCGGTGTCGACCACAATGGTGATGCGCGACGTGCGCTCATCATCGGTGGGGGCGACAGCCAACGACACGATGTTGTACCCGCGACGCGAGATCAACGACGTAACTCGAGCCAAGACGCCGAACTTGTTCTCAACAAGAACCGACAGGGTGTGATGAATAGCCATGATGTTCAATAGTCCTTTAGTAGGCGCGCTTAGCGCTTGCCACTTGTCCAACGGGCACGCTCAACGGCAAGCCGTTCCTGTAGCGACGCATGCACTTCGAGATCATCGTTGGTAACGCCCGCTGGCACCATCGGGAATACCTTTTCGCTCTCGTCGGTGCGGAAGTCAATAACAACCGGACGATCGTTGATGGAGTTGGCCTTCTCGATCGCAGCATCGACCTCTTCAGGTGAATCAACGCGCATAGCCACGCAACCCATTGCTTCAGACAACTTCACAAAATCAGGAAGCTCGGGCGACAACAGCGTTTCGGAATAGCGCTCGTCGTAGAACATTGTCTGCCATTGGCGAACCATGCCCAACCACGAGTTGTTCAAGATCGCAATCTTCACCGGGATCTTCTCGATCGACGCGGTGGTGAGCTCTTGGTTGGTCATCTGGAAACAACCATCGCCATCGACTGCCCACACCGTCTTGTCAGGACAGCCAACCTTTGCCCCGATGGCGGCTGGGATCGAGAAGCCCATGGTGCCCAAACCACCCGAGTTGACCCAGGTGTAGGGCTCTTCAAAGTTCCAATACTGCGAGGCCCACATCTGATGCTGTCCGACACCCGAAGCCAGGATGGTGCCATCCGGAGCCTGGTCGCGCAACCGCTCCATCACATGCTGCGGCTTCAAGGTACCACCGGGCAGTGCTGCCTCGTAGGCCAACGGGAAGTTCTCTTGCCAACCGCTGATGGTTTGCTTCCATGCGGACCGATCAGGGAACGTGGCCCCACCGGTCAACATGTCTTTGACTGCACGCAGCAGCTCTTCGATCACACGCTTTGCATCGCCAATCAACGACACATCAGGCGTCCGAACCTTGCCCAGTTCGGCAGGATCAATATCAGCGTGGATGATCTTCGCGTTCGGCGCAAACCCTGACACTTTGCCGGTGACGCGATCATCGAACCGAGCGCCAAGGTTGATCAACAGATCGCTCTTTTGCATCGACTGAATGGCAGTGAAGTTGCCATGCATGCCAGGCATACCAAGCGCCAACTTGTGACTGTCAGGGAAAGCACCGCGTGCCATCAACGTGGTAACCACGTGGATGTCACACAGCTCGGCTAACTCTTTCAACGTTTCGGCCGCACGAGCCTTCAAGACACCACCGCCCACGTACAAGATCGGCTGATGGGAGGCCAAGATCATTTCAGCAGCGCGACGGATGCTGATTGGATCAGGCTCGGTCACCGGGTGATAGCCAGCCAGATCGACTGCATCGGGCCAGTACCAGTCCATCGATTCCGTCAGCACGTCTTTGGGAAGGTCCAACAGCACCGGACCGGGCCGGCCGGTTGTTGCCAAGTAGAACGCTTCCTTCACCAGGCGAGGAATATCGGTAGCGCT
>JANMEI010000474.1:0-1274 GCA_031376865.1 Acidimicrobiia bacterium
CAAATGCGCAAGCCGCAGCAAGAGCAACAGATCGTTCGATCGCTCCCGGATAACGGGCGAACCGACGTTTTTGTTCGGCCCCACTTCGCAAGTGTGCCGATGATGCCGCTGGCAACCAACCATCGATTTCGTCGAGACTGCGACGAGCTTTCACCGCGGCAAGTGCCGTGGCTAGCGGGCGGCGATCTTGGGTGGCGTAACGAACCAGGTTGGTGGCCACTACTTCAACACCACACCGGGCAGCGATCATGGCAAGGGCGTCATTACGAGCAGAATCGAGCGGTTCGCCGTGGTCCCATAACGACACGCTGACATTGCTGGGGCCAAATAGCTGAACCAGTTGAGCAAGCTCTCGTTCGGCCGCTCGGGGCCCCTCGTCATACAGAGCACGACACACAGCCCCGTCCGGGCCACCGGTCAACACGTGCCAATGCATATCGTTGTGCGTGGTTTGAGAACCATCGGCAGGTTCAGCGAGCTTGTCAGCAGCGATCCCAAACGAAGCGGGATGACGACGAACCGCAGCACTGATAGCGGCATCGTCACCATCGCGTTGCTCGGCTCGTCGTTCGGCCAGATTGTGCAGATTGTGTACCGACATGAATTGTTCAGGAGTGGGGCCGTGTCGTAACGCATGGTGGAACGCGGCAGTACTCCCCCGTCCGATATCGGCAAGGTTGGCAAGCATCAGTTGCGGTGCACCCTTTTCACCTGCGGCGAGGTGACTTGTGGACACGGCTCGTGCTAAGCGCGCATACCCAATGGGGTTTTGTGCAAGGACGATCAGTCGATCACCTACCGCATCTGGACGGCCAACTCGCTGTGCGTATGACGTCGCAACATCGAGCGTGAATTCGACCCCAAATACAGTGGCGAGCTGATGGGTTCGAGCAGCTTCAGCAAACCGTACAACCCCATACAATCCATCGAGGTCGGTTACGGCCAGTGCGGTGAGGCCCAATCGAACTGCCTCTTGAACAAGTTCTTCAGGATGTGAGGCACCATCAAGAAAACTGAAGTTGGAATGACAGCCCAACTCTGCGTATGGGACAACCGACCCAGCTGGGCGAGCGTCTATGGGATGGTCGGTGCGGCCCGACACCTTGCTCCCCGGCGCATGACTACCGGGGACAAGACGCTCGGGCCGCTGTCCGTCAGACAGTCGGGTTTCCAGCTCCGACCATGTCCTCGGCCCGTTTGACCATCCCATAGGACGATTGACGATACACAAACGCCTGTTCGTTTGTCAAACAATTGTTCGTCGAAATCTTGTT
>JANMEI010000522.1:0-7309 GCA_031376865.1 Acidimicrobiia bacterium
GCATCGCCGATCATGCCAACGACATGATCCCCAGCGAAGTCGTCGAAACCCGAACGTCCTTTGTGCCAACGCTCGATCCGAGCCTGGGGCGTACCCGTATCGTCGACCGAGTTGTTCGAGAAGCTGGCGTCACCCTGACCACTGCGCGCGTGGTGGTCGGTGGAGGACGAGGCGTTGGGTCGCCAGAAGGCTTCGGCATCTTGGAAGAGTTGGCTGATCTGTTGGGCGGCAAAGTGGGCTGCTCTCGGGCGGTCACCAACAACGGGTGGCGGAACCATACAGATCAGGTTGGCCAAACCGGCACCCGCATTGCTCCCGATATCTACCTGGCCTGCGGCATCTCTGGTGCCATCCAACACTGGGTGGGCGCCATGGCCAGTAAGAAGATCCTGGCGATCAACACCGACCCCGAAGCCAACATGGTTTCGCGTGCTGACTACGCAGTGATCGGCGATCTCCACAAAGTGATCCCCGCTATCAGCGAAGAAATCCGGCGCCGGCGTAGCTAGCGACCGCTTCATTCGGTGACTGCAAGCTCGGTCAAACGTGAATCTTTCGGCGGTTCATGGCAGGCTGCTGATATATGACAACTCGCACCACTGCCCGGGAAGCATTCATTACCTGCGCCGTCACCGGCTCGGGCGACACAGTGAACAAGAGCGACAAAATACCGTTCACTCCTGAAGCGATCGCCAACGATTGCATTGCCGCCGCCAAGGCTGGTGCAGCGGCGGTGCACATCCATGTTCGCGACCCGCACACGGGCGCCGCTTCGCGTGAGGTGGGTCTCTATAAAGAAGTCGTCGAGCGGATTCGCGATTCATCGGTTGATGTGGTGATCAATCTGACCGCAGGTATGGGTGGAGACCTCACGTTTGGGTCGATCGAAGCCCCCCTGCCACCGTCACCCGTGGGAACCGACATGGCTGGTGCCACCGAACGACTTGACCACGTCCGCGACCTGATGCCCGACATCTGCACCCTGGACTGCGGCACCATGAATTTTGGTGAAGGCGACTACGTGATGACCAACACGCCATCGATCCTGTTAGAGATGGCGCGCCAGGTTCAGAAGCTCGAGGTGAAGCCCGAGTTGGAACTCTTCGACCTCGGCCACCTCAGTTTTGCCAAGTTCCTTGCGGCGCAGGGATTGCTCGACGACCCGGTGTTGGTGCAGCTGTGCATGGGTATTCCATGGGGAGCACCAAACGATCTGTCGTCGCTGCTTGCCTTTGTGAACAACCTCCCCGACAGCTGGCATTTTTCGGCATTCTCCATCGGACGCGATCAACTGCCTTACGTGGCAGCGGCAATCTTGGCCGGCGGTAATGCGCGAGTTGGCCTGGAAGACAATCTGTACGTTGGCCGCGGCCAGCTCGCCACCAACGCCGAATTGGTGACACGCGCCGTCGACGTCATGAATGGGATGGGCGTCCGCGTGATGTCAGCCCAGGCCATGCGCGACCAACTGTCGCTTGTCAAGCGATGAAGGTTGCCGCCGTTGGCGCCGGCGTGATTGGTGCCGGTTGGATCGCTCGATTCGTGTTGCACGGCCACGATGTAGCCGTGTTCGAGCTGAAAGACGACACATACGCCGACATTCACCGGATCATTGACCGGGCAGGGCGATCCTATGCTGACCTAGGAATTGGCGCATCTGCACGCGGGACTGTTTCACGCGCCGCCACAATCGAAGCAGCGGTCACCGACGCCGAGTTCATTCAAGAGTCCGTGCCAGAGGCCCTTGATCTGAAGCGATCTGTGCTCGGCGCAATCGACGCCGCCGCGCCTCCCACGTCTGTCATCTGTTCGTCAACGTCTGGTTTGCTGCCAACGCAGCTTCAGGAGACGCTGACCAACCCAGGGCGGCTTGTTGTTGGCCATCCGTTTAACCCGGTGTACTTACTACCCGTTGTCGAAGTTGTTGGCGGCACACAAACAACGCTTGGCACCATCGAACGGACACAGGCGTTCTATGCATCGATTGGCATGAAACCACTGCATATTCGTAAGGAGATCGACGCGTTCGTAGCTGACCGTTTACTGGAAGGAGTATGGCGAGAGGCGCTGTGGTTGGTGCACGATGGTGTTGCCACCACCGAAGAGATTGATGACGTCATTCGTTACGGCTTCGGTCTGCGGTGGGCGCAAATGGGCATGTTCGAGACGTATCGAATCGCCGGCGGGCCTGCCGGCATGCGGCATTTCATGGCGCAATTCGGGCCTGCACTTGCGTGGCCGTGGTCCAAGTTGACCGATGTTCCGCCCTTCAACGACGAGTTGGTTGATCTGATCGCAAACCAGTCAGATCAGCAAAGCGGCATGTTCACCATTGGCGAGTTGGAAGAAACCCGCGACGCCAACCTCGTGGCCATCTTGCAGGCGCTACGAGTTCGCGAGTGGGGTGCGGGCGCTTTGCTCGATGGTAAATCCGATCGATCGATCGGCACTGTTGCCGACCGATCGAGTGGCGAGAGCTAGCGCCTACTTCAGGAAGGTGTACTCCCAGTGCCAGGGTTCGTCCACTTTGCTAGCAAATCCGAACTGGGAAGCGTTGCTCACCAGCCAACGATGCGCCGGGTCACCGGCACGGATCGCTCGACCCTCGATAGTGAAGTCGATCGCCAAACCCAACTCGTGCAGGCTCCGGCCGGGCTTCGCTGTGGGTGGATTGCAGTCACTGGCCGGCTTGAACCAAATGTCGTAATCGGATTTCCCGCAGTTCCGTTTTCGAACCGCTACCTGGCCAGTTGAGCTGCGGTATCCGCTCCCAGCAAACTCGAAACCAGCGGCTTGAGCTGCAATCAACATTCGTTCAAGATCCGGCGCGACGTGCAAGGAAACCCGGATGTTGCGGATCTCTGTGATTGGGACGGATAGCGACAACAACGCGCGAAGTGCATGCTGATCCACCAGGCCGGACCGGTCTCTGACGCTGATCGCCATCCATCTCTGTCCGCCCTCTGCTGTTGGCACCGCGATCGGTAGTGAAGTTGTCACCAGACTGCCAACCTTTACGCCCCTGAAAGGAGTGACATGGCGGTAGTGATACGACACTCCATCTCGATCGCGAAGCACTATGAGCCCGTCGGGAGCACTCACGCGCTGTTCGTTGGGTTGGCGCACATCGACCACGGCTCCCGACCGCATCGCTACTACCTGATCATTTTCAAACAACGAGTCGAAGCGCAGTTCCTGATCCTCAACACCACCCGTGAGCGTTATTCGTGTTCGGGCTAAGGGCGGCACGATGCGACCAGGAACAACCTCATCAGGAATGGCTCCGGAACCTACAGCGATCGCGGTCTCGCTGCCACCCCGGCCTGCAAAGTCGCGAACAACCACCATCACTCCAAGTAGCCCAACGGCGGTCGCAACACCTCCTAGCCGGATCCATGACAGTTCGCGTTTCCGACCAAACTCGGGACGCTTACCATCGAGAATCTCGCCATAAGAATGCAGACGTTGTTCAATACTCACGATTCCTCCTTCAACAGCTCGGTGAGCCTTTTGGTGCCGCGATGGACGTAGTTAGTAACCGCATCAACGGACACGTCGAGCAACTGGGCAACTTCGAGATATGTCCATTGATGCGCATGAACCAGCAGCACGCTCACCCGTTGCTTCCTGGGGAGTTTCACAAGCACGTCCGCCAAGTCGATCCGAAGGTATGCGTCAGGCGCTACGGCCTCGGCTGGAAACGATGTGGTTGTTCGTTGAAAGTACAGCCACGATTTTCGCAACGAACTTTGACCAACACGAAACAGGTACGCCACTGGATTGCTCAACTCATTCAACTGCCCTTGGTGTTCCCATGCCCAAGCCATTGCCGCGGCAGCGGCATCGTTGCCCGAATCGACCCCGTACGAGGCGACCAACGCCTGCCGCACGCGCGTCTGGTATCGAATCGCAAATTCCTCGAACACCGTCGGATGCTCGGAAACAATCGGGAGATTGAGTGCGGTCATTACTGAGTGGAGTCGTCCAGGCGACCATTCCTTTCACTCGGAACAATCAAATTGGCAAGCCGTTGATATCGATTTCGCCGCTCGGCCAATGCTTGGTTCCGATCAGCAAAACCATTGGAAGTTCCTGGTTGAGATGTCGACTGCCGTCGGGCTGGAGGTAAAACATCGGCTCGTCTCTCAGCTGCCAACCCAGGGACTCGTAAAAGCTCACCCGGTTCGGTTTGCACTGCAGGAGTCCAAATGCCACAGCTTCGGAGCTCAGGAGCTCGTGGGCTGCACGCATCAGGGACGAGGCCATCCCCGATCCACGGTGATCCGAGCCGGTCGCCACTCCCCCAATCATCCCTACTTCTACCTCCTCGGCACCAACTGTCACTGTTCGTCGCACTACCGCCACCACCGCGGCAAGCGCTCCATCGACTCGCGCGACAAAGACGAGTTCGGGTTCGGCAAAGTGTTCTGGAGCGCCGGCTGACGCAACATCAGCGGGGAAAGCCTCGTCCCAGAACGTTGCCAGTTCAACTCGTTCGGTCTCAGACAATTGCAGGTAGTGATGCGGTTGAATGTTCATCAGTGCTCTCAAGTTGACAAGCCGTATCGGGTTCATCAGCCAAACTAGAGCCATGGTTGGACCGGTGGGACCTAGGACAAACACAGGACTCGAAATTGGGATAGATACGGGCGGCACCTTTACCGACGCTGCCATCGTCACCCACGACAGCGACGGCCAGCTACGCGTACTTGCCACAGCCAAGGCATTAACCACCAAAGGGGACTTGTCAGTCGGCGTCTCTGAAGCACTCCGGGCTGTTTTGCAGCAGCTCAGGGAAAATCCCAGCGCCCCGCCTGCTTCGGTATCCGTGGTGACCGTGTCGACCACACTGGCCACCAACGCGGTGGTCGAAGGCCAAGGCGATCGGGTTGGCATCGTGCTAATCGGGTTTGATGATGCAATGGTGGGCCGAATCGGTATTCACCAAGCGTTTCCTGATTGCCCGATTGCTCGCATTAGTGGCGGCCACAACCATGCTGGTTTCGAACGCTCCCCGCTTGACCAAGATGCACTGCGAACATTTGCGACGGAAACAGTCGGGGTCAGCGCGTTTGCCGTTGCCTCGATGTTCGGCAATCGCAACCCCGAGCATGAACGTCAGGCTGCTGCGATACTGAGCGACGTAACAGCGTTGCCGGTCAGCTTATCGACCGACCTGACTGGGGCACTCGATGCGCCGCGTCGAGCACTGACTTCGGTGCTGAATGCTCGTTTGATTGGCAAGATACGCGCGCTGATTACCGCGGTCGAGTCGTCAGTAGTTGCATTGGGTTTGAATTGCCCGGTGATGTTGGTGAAAGGTGATGGAACCCGAGCGAAGGCCGACGAGGTCAGGCTTCGCCCCGTTGAAACGGTGATGTCAGGGCCAGCAGCCAGCACCATTGGCGTCGCAGCACTGTCGGGATTGCGCGACTGCATCATGAGCGATGTAGGAGGCACCACAACCGACATCGCCATACTGCAACGCGGTCGACCAGCACTCACCGACGAGGGCGCACTCGTAGGAGGCTGGAAAACACTGGTCCGCGCCGCCGACGTCAGAACCCACGGGCTTGGCGGTGACAGCGCAGTGCACTGGACAGACGGTCCAATCACGTTGGGCCCGCAGCGAGTGGTTCCCGTGTCGTTACTTGCGCATCGCTTCCCTAACGTGTTGCGACAACTTCACGTGGACATGGCCGAAGAACAGACTGCCAACTCTGGGCAGGGACGCTTCGTCACCTTGCCCTTCGAGACCAGCACACTCTCTACCAATGTGACGGCCGAAGAAGCAGGTTTGCTCCAGCAGTTGGTATCGGGTCCAGTCGCGTTTCGTCGTATTGCCGTCACGGCACGCATCACTCGACGATTGGTTGACCTCGAAAAGCGAGGGTTAATTATCACCAGCGCGCTGACGGTTTCCGATGCCGCTCATGTTCTGGGCCAACAATCGCTGTGGCCCGTTGAAGCGGCACAGATTGCGGTAGCGCTGGCAGCTCGTGTTCACCTGATGCGAACCCCTAGCGAAGCCGACGTCGACACGTTCGCCGCCAACATCATTGATGCTGCCATCACCCATAGCGGGATGGCGATTCTGGAAGCGTGCAGCGATGGGCAGCAGGCCAAACTTGACGGCGTGGCAGCACTACATCGCTTAGTCGCGTCCGGCAATCCCTTATCCGGCAAACTGTCCATCGCCATCTCGCCAAACCTGCCGATCGTGGCGGTGGGCGGGCCTGCTCCCCTGCTCTATCCGGAAGTCGGGAACCGTCTGGGGACAAACGTGCTGCTCCTCGAGCACGGAGCCGTAGCCAACGCCGTCGGCGCTGCTATTGGTCCCATCCACGCGTCGGTCACCATTGGCATCGAGAACACCGATGGCGTATTCCGCTTGGTTGGAAGCACCGGAGCGGAGAGCTTCGGCGACCTCGCAACAGCGGTGGCTACAGCGCACGAGTGGGCGGAAACTGAAGCGATCCGCTTGTGCATCGCCCGAGGTTCGACCACGCCGACGGTTGAGATATCGGAATCAAGAACATATGTACCCGGACGATCCGACGACAACGGATTGCTGTTCGCCGAAATCATCGCCGACGCCACCGGCCGAATACAGATGACCTCAGCTGTTGGCGCAACCTCTTAGTCCCAGGTCACATTCACCGACAGCGGCTTACGAAAAATCTCGCCAACGATCTCGACCGAACTGGGCAGCGACAGACCTGGAAGTTGCAACACCGCCTTCACCGCAGCAGCGGTCTGCGCCTTCGCAAGATGCGTCGCCAAGCATGCATGGGGGCCTTGCGCGAAGGACACGTTCTGATGAGCATTGGGCCGCCCGAGCACAAACTCGTCAGGCTGTTCAAACACCGACGAGTCACGGTTGGCAGCAGCTACCGACGCCAGCACGTATGCCCCTTGAGGCAACGAGTGAGTACCAAGTCGCAATGGCTCGGTCGTGTATCGATCTAGCCGCGCTGCGGCAGGCTCAAGCCGAACCGACTCTTCAACTGCATCGAGGATCAACTCGGGCTGCTCGAGCAATGCAGCCAGCACAATAGGCCTCTGGACAATATGTGCACAGGCAATAGCAATCATCGCCTCGGTCGTTTCCAACCCACCGAACAGCATGACAGCAGCGTTCGATGCCACTTCGTCCAACGACAGCGTTTGCGACGCCGCGGCTAACAACGTCGAATATGGCAACGAATGCTGAACAGCCAGACGCAACGATTGCATCGCCACTTCACCCGCACGATGTGGTTCACCTCCGAGCGAGGTCACCGTGACCGAATCAACAATGGCCCGATAC
>JANMEI010000576.1:0-1208 GCA_031376865.1 Acidimicrobiia bacterium
ATCGGGGGTTGAGCGCATCAAGATGGAAACCAACAGTGAGTTGATACAACTTGACTTTCCGGAACCAGTAGTTCCGGCCACCAGAAGGTGAGGCATTTTGGAGAGATCAACCATGACCGACTTGCCGTCGATATCTCGACCTATCGCCACACCCAGGGCAGCTTCCATTTTGTTCGCTTCTTCGCTGAACAACACATCAGCAACAGCAACGAGTTGGCGTTGACGGTTTGGCACCTCAACACCAATCGCCGACTTGCCAGGGATCGGCGCCAAGATGCGCACGTCGGCGGTAGCCATGGCGTAGGCGATGTCTTTGTTGAGTGCAGTGACCTTGGCAACTTTGACGCCGGGGCCAAGCTCTAATTCGTAACGGGTGACAGTAGGCCCAACTGTCATGCCCACCAATCGAGTTTCAACACCGTGCGATGCGAGAGCTTCCTCGAGCACCCTGCCCATCGATTCTACAGCGCGCTTATCAACCTCAACCTTCTTGCCCTTCTTCAACATCGAAGCCGGGGGAAGTTTCCAGATCGGTTCGTCGGGTGCTTGTCCACCAAGTCCGGGCAGAGCAGCGACCTTGACGGCGGGCTGCGTTTCTTTCCATTGCGGCGGGCGAGGGGCTCGAGCTTTTCGCTTGGAAGGCACCTCGATTGGGTCGGTAGGGTCCATGTCGTTCGACAGATCAGCGTTGGAAGGATCAGCGTTGGAGAGATCAGCGTTGGAGTCATCGTCAACATCGGCGTCAAACGTATTGCGATCCGACACGTCAATCACACGATCGGAACCACCATCACCGGAGATGCCTTTCCCGAACGGCAAGCCAAACTTCACCGGAGCGCCAGCGCGCGTATCGAGCACCGCTGCTGCGGCGGACGAACGAGAACTCGATTGCGTGGCGGTGAGATCGATATCTTCGTGCCCATCCAACGGGTGCGACAGCACACCAATCTGGGCACGATGATCGTCCCCATTTTCCAGCAGGCCGGGGTCGCGTCCGAGACGGAGCGACTCTCTCGATACACCGAGGCGCACCGGTTGGCGGGGTCGTCCGGCCGTCGACGTCTCGACTTCGTCGGTGTCGTACACCTCGGTGTCGTCGGGGCCGAGCGTGAACAATGACGACAATCCTCGACGAGCCAGGATGCCAACTGGCTTTGCGGTTTCAGCAGACTGGTTGACGAAGTCTCGAACCCTGATCCGCATAATGA
>JANMEI010000667.1:0-2463 GCA_031376865.1 Acidimicrobiia bacterium
GCTACCCGTCGGTAAAACCCTGCAGCAAGGGAATCAAAGAACACCTGCCCACCCACGGCCTCAAACACCGTGATCTGTCGGCCAATCGGGATTTCGTCGCTCACCCCTCCAGTATTGCTGCGATTGCGTGAAGGAATCGTGACGGGGGGTTCGTCGGCTGGCAAGTAGCCTGTCTGTCTTATGTCGCAGAAGTTTGAGGACCTATTCGATCGCATCGTGTCGCTGTGCAAGCGCCGCGGCTTCGTCTTCCCGAGCGCCGAGATCTACGGCGGCTTTCGTTCCACCTACGACTACGGCCCACTGGGCGCACTCATGCTTCGCAACGTGAAGAACGAGTGGATCAGGTCCATGGTGCAAGAGCGAGACGACGTGTTGCTGATCGACGTGGCCATCATGGCCCCACCGCAGGTCTTCGAAGCCTCGGGCCACCTGGCCAATTTCTCGGATCCTTTGGTTGACTGCACCAGCTGCAAATCACGCCATCGCCAAGATCTTCTCGACGATCCCAACACCTGTCCAACGTGCGGCAAAACCGGAACCTTTACCGAGCCCCGTGCGTTCAACCTGATGTTCAAGACCCAAGCCGGCCCTGTCGAAGGTGCAGGGGCTGAGGTGTACTTGCGTCCCGAAACCGCCCAAGGAATGTTCGTCAACTTCGCCAACGTGTTGACCACCAGTCGCAAGAAGCCACCGTTTGGTATTGCCCAGGTTGGCAAGAGCTTCCGCAACGAGATCACCCCAGGCAACTTTGTGTTCCGTACCCGCGAGTTTGAACAGATGGAACTCGAGTTTTTTGTTCCGCCTGCTGAAGCAGAAACTTGGTACACCTACTGGATTGAGCAGCGTCACCAGTGGTACCTGACCCGAGGCATCCCGGCCGACATGCTTCGTATTCGCCCGCACGATGCTGACGAACTCAGCCACTACTCCAGCGGCACGGCAGACATCGAGTTCACCTTTCCATGGGGTTGGGGAGAGCTTGAAGGTATCGCCAACCGAGGCGACTTTGACCTGACGCAGCACATGACGCACTCGGGCGTAAAGCTTGATTACTTCGATCAAACCACCAACGAGCGTTACACGCCGCACTGCATCGAACCTGCTGCTGGTGCTACTCGAACCATGATGGCTTTTTTGCTGGCTGCCTATGACGAAGAAGAAGTCAATGGAGAAACACGCACCGTGTTGCGTCTGGATCATCGTCTGGCCCCATACAAAGTTGCTGTGTTGCCGTTGTCGAAAAAGGACGAACTGCAGGGCCCCGCTCGAGAGATCCTGAAGACGTTGCAGCCTCACTTCATGTGTGACTATGACGAGACCCAAGCCATCGGCAAGCGTTACCGACGCCAAGACGAGATCGGTACGCCGTTCTGCATCACCGTTGACTTCGAATCACTCGAAGATCACGCTGTCACCATCCGGCACCGTGACTCGATGGAACAAGAACGCGTCGCCATCAGTGACCTGGTGATGCACCTGCATCGCTTAATGGGCTGAATCGCCGGTTGATGTTGCGAGAGCAACAGAGCAAGATGCAGGAGTGAGTCTGATCTTTGTCACGCATCCGGTGTATCTCGACCACCTTGCCGGACCGCGCCACCCAGAGCGTCCAGAACGTCTCGCGGCCGTGCTGGCATCGGCCAACAGGCCAGATATCCGAGAGGCATTGCTGTTTGCCGAGCCGAGTGCGGCTCGGTTAGATCAGTTGCAACGTGCGCATACAACATCGCACATCGAACGCATTCGTGCCATTTGCGAAAGTGGAGGAGGGCGACTTGATCCCGATACCTACGCCAGTGAAATGACGTGGTCGGCGGCAACGATGGCGGCCGGCGCGGGTCTCACAGCGATTGACCTCTTAGATGCCGGTAAAGCCGATGCAGCATTCTGTGCGGTTCGGCCGCCAGGGCACCATGCAACAAAAGCGGAGTCGATGGGTTTCTGTATATTCTCGAACGTAGCGGTCGCGACAGCTGCGCTGGTGGCGAGAGGCGAGCGAGTCATGATCTTCGATTACGACGCGCACCACGGAAACGGCACACAAGACATCTTCTGGAACGAACCTGAGGTGCTGTTTGTCAGCCTGCACCAATCGCCGCTGTACCCCGGAACAGGCCTGGTCCACGAAACCGGAGGTCCAGATGCACCTGGAACCACGATGAATGTGCCGGTACCGGCAGGCGCCACTGGCGACGTGTACCTGGCCGCGTTTGACCGCATAGTGATGCCAGTTGCCGAGCGATTTGCTCCGACTTGGGTGATCGTGTCGGCGGGGTTTGATGCTCATCGAGACGATCCGATCACTGATCTTGGTCTCAGCGCAGCTGATTATCCGTTACTGACTCGCAGGGCATTTTCGTTGGTTCCACCCGGACGACGTATCGCGATGCTTGAAGGTGGCTACGACTTGAACGCGCTGACCGCTTGCACAACTGCTGTGTTCGCCGACTTAGCTGGGGTTCG
>JANMEI010000635.1:0-5823 GCA_031376865.1 Acidimicrobiia bacterium
TGTCCGCTCTCGTCGTTGCGGTGGTGCTGAGCGCGTTGTATCGGGTCCATCAGCAGTCCCATTGGCCACTTGATGTCGTGGCCGGTATGACGTTTGGTTTGACCGCAGTTCTCGCGACCCGTTGGATTCTCGCCCATCACCATTGGCATCAAAGCTGTGCTTGTTGCCCGTGGTCGGGCCATCATCAACAACGGCCATGGGCTCAAGGTCTGGTTCGATTCCCGGTGTCGGCGGCTCGCTGGCTTCGCCGCGCAGGAGTGGGCCTGGCGTTGGCCGCAGCGGCCGGGCTCGGTGTGCTTGCACTACTCACCGGCGTCCCGCAAGATCCGGAGGGTTACGGGTTCGCCACCGCAATCGCCCGTCCCGCTCAACTGGGACTAGCTGTTCTCATGGCGTTTGCTGGTGTGCTCGCCGTGCGGTTTCGAGGGTTGGCTGCCTTCTTGATGGCGCTGGCTGCAACCGGCCTCGGATTGTTTGCGTCGATCCAATACCCGCCCCGTTTTGCGGTGATCGTTACGATTGCGCTCCTTGTGCCGGCTGTGCTCACTTGGCTGGCGTGGCAACACCAAGCGTCGATGGGATCAATTGCCGTGCTTGCGCTGATCACGACGGCGGCAGTGGCTGGCACGGCGTCGGGCAGTTCCATGATTTATCGCCACTATTTCGGCCCCACCCATCCGTCGTCTCGAGCCAAAGCACTTTCGTCGGATGCTCATTGGTTGTGGCTTGGGGCCGTTGGTCCTCGAACCGCAACCGTGGTGGCTGCTGGGCTTCATCCTCAATCGCAAGCTGCACTCGACTTTCGATCCGTCGAACCAGGCGGGTCGGGACGGGTGCAGGTTTCAGTCGACGAATACGGTTTGGCTCGTTTCACACTGACTGGATTGGAACCGGCAACGCGTTACGCCTACGCCGTTACCAAAGTTCCCAAGGCCAATACTGTTCTCGGCGATGCCTTTGTCAACAATGCAGACGCAACGTTCACCACCTTTGCCGATGGACCTCAGGATTTGTTGGTGGTGCTCGGATCGTGCGCTCGCACCGGGTCCAATGGGGCCGTGTTCGATGCCATGCTCGCCGAACATCCGGACCTGTACCTGGCCCTCGGAGATCTCCACTACAGCAACCTTTCCTCCGCCGATCCGAATGACCACATCCGCACATACGGCAGCGCCGTGGGTCAGCCGGGCCAGTCGGCCTTGGTGCGATCGATTCCAACAGCGTACGTGTGGGATGACCACGACTACGGGTCTAACGACTCCGGGGCAGACTCTCCATCGCTTGACGGGGTGGGCACGGCATATCGGCGAGCCGTTCCTCACTACGCAGTCAATCCTGAACCTGAATCGCCGATCGCCCAAGCATTCACCGTGGGGCGGGTGCGATTCGTACTCACCGACAACCGATCTCAACGGACAACAGACACGATGCTCGGGACGCAACAAGAGGCGTGGTTGATCAACGAACTGACCGCTTCCGCCAAAAGCCACGCGCTTGTTGTGTGGGCAAATCCGACGCCATGGATCTCCGCTGCTGGCTCCGACGATTGGAGCAACTATCCAGCCGAACGGCGGCGCATTTCGAATGCCCTCGTAGCCGCAAGCGTGGACAACCTGGTGATGGTCAGTGGAGACGCCCACATGGTAGCTATCGATGATGGAACCAACAGTAACTACGCAACCAGTGGCGCGAAGGGGTTCCCTGTTCTTCAGGCGGCCGCCCTCGACCGACCGGGCCATGTCAAAGGCGGCCCGTATTCTGAGGGGGCTTTTCCGGGAGCGGGCCAATACGGTGTACTCCGAATAGACGACGACGGCGGTGACGTGATCAACGTTGGACTGTCGGGGCGGACTTGGGACGGAAAAGAGTTGGTGTCGCTTGAACTCTCCTTCCACGCTGGGCAGTAGCAAGACAAAAGCACATCCACATCACTCGTTCATGAAACGAGCATTCCTGCAGAGGACATTTCAAATGGAGCGTACACATACTCTCGTAGCGTCAGCGTCGAATACGTCACGGCCCGCCGGTAAACCCGAGCGGCACTACGCCGGGCGGTCATCATGGCTTCGAGCGGGTGTCCTCGGAGCCAACGATGGGCTTATCTCAACATCTAGTTTGATCGCCGGTGTTGCTGCTGCCAACGCAACCCGCCAGACCCTACTCATTGCGGGCATTGCTGGCTTAACGGCCGGCGCATTTTCAATGGCTGCTGGTGAGTACGTCTCGGTGAGCTCTCAACGCGACAGCGAACTGGCGGACCTAACAATCGAACGTAAAGAACACCGCGAAAATCCCGAACAGGAACTCGACGAGTTAGCCGCGATTTACGAGCGCCGAGGACTTGATGCAGCTTTGGCGAAAGAGGTAGCCCGAAAACTCTCACAAGCCGATCCGGTAGGCGCCCATGCGCGCGACGAATTGGGCATCGACGATCAGAACCTCGCAAACCCATGGCAGGCCGCAATTGTGTCAGCACTCAGTTTCACGGTCGGCGCAGCTGTTCCCGTAGCGGTTGTTGCAGTCGTAGCGGGTTCCAGTCGCATTCCGGCAGTCGTGGTGGTAACCCTGGTCGGTTTGATTGCGCTCGGATCGTTGAGTGCTCGCCTTGGCGGGGCTCCTGTCATCCGGGCAGCCGTACGCGTCGTGATCGGAGGGTCGCTGGCGCTGGCTGCCTCATTGGTAATAGGAAACCTCACGTCAGGGATTTAAGAGTTGGACCATCTCGACGATCCACTAATCGTTGACAAATTTTCTTCAATTCATCTGCCCACAGAACAATGCTGGCCAAACCTATGCATGTCAACCAATCGTTTGCCGTAAGGGGCGTTGTTTCGAAGGCATCGTTCATAAAGCCAATATGCACAACGGCAACCTGCAATACGATCGACAGGCCGATCGCCGACCACAGCCACGCGTTGCTGAACAGGTGGTGAAACGCACTCACACGGTCCGAGCGAGCATTAAAGGTGTTGAACAACTGTGCGAAAACCAAGGTGGTGAATGCCATTGTTCGTGCCTCGTTGATTGTGCCTGAGCCACCAAGCATCCCGCCAGGCAATCGGAGGTCTAACGCGGCGAGGGTCACCAGCGCCATCACCAACCCCACCCACGCAATTCCGATCCACATACTTGCGTCGATCACTCGGTCCGTTGGTTTGCGTGGTTGACGTTTCATGAGGTCATCGGGCGGTGGGTCGACTCCCATGGCAAGGGCAGGAGCAGTGTCGGTCAGCAGATTGATCCACAAAATCTGGGTAGCCAGCAACGGCACTGCGACAACTGCTCCGCTGGATTTCAGGCCCAACGCCCCAGCAAAGACGACACCCAAGAACATCGTCAGTACTTCACCGATGTTGGATGACAGCAAGAAACGAAGGAACTTCCGAATATTCGCGAAGATCGCTCGACCCTCCTGGACTGCCGCGATGATGGTCGCGAAGTTGTCGTCAGCCAGAATCAAATCGGCGGCTTCTTTAGTCACTTCGGTTCCGGTCAGCGCCATCGCCACCCCAATGTCGGCAGCCTTCAACGCCGGCGCATCGTTCACGCCATCGCCCGTCATGGCCACCACGCTCCCATCTGCGCGCAGCGCACCCACGATTCGAAGTTTGTGTTCAGGCGTCACACGGGCAAACACCGAAGTAGTCAATGCCGCTGCCCGCAGGCCCTCATCGTCAAGCTGTTGAATTTCATCACCGGTTAACACGTCGTCATCGCTCACAGGCACAGTGCGGTCGGCACCTATGATCCCGAGATCGCTGCCTATGCGTAACGCTGTCCGAGGGTGATCGCCGGTGATCATCACCACACGGATACCAGCTTCGTGTGCCTGCGCAATGGCAACTTTTGCTTCCGGTCGTGGCGGGTCGATGATGCCTACCAATCCTAAGTAAATCAATTGCTGTTCAGTTGCATCATTGTGCGTGGGGGCAACTTCATGTTCGGTCTGACGGAAGGCAACCGACAGGGTTCGCAAAGCCCGATCAGCTAGCTGCTCGACCTGCTGCAACACCTCTGCTCTTCGTTCATCCGTAAGCGGACGTATTTCACCTTGCACTCGTTCCTGGGTGCAGCGTTTGAGTAACACGTCAGGAGCACCTTTGGTCACTATTGCAATCTTTCCGCCGCGTTCAACGTCGGCTTGCATAGTGGTCATCAGCTTTCGCTCAGATGAAAACGGTATCTCGCCAACCCGGGTAAACCGCTCGGCACGCTGACCCTCGATGTCGAGCTTTGCTTCGGCAACGAGAAACGCTCCCTCAGTCGGATCACCCTTCACCACCCAGACACCATCAACCTCTCGCAACTCCGCATCATTGGACAAGCTTCCACCGACGATCACGTACCGAACTTCATCAAGGAGTGGCGGGTCATTGAGTGGTGCACCATGAACTTGCAATTCCCCAACCGGCAAGTAGCCCGAGCCGGTCAGTGCAACTTCGCCCGACGGCGTAACGATCGTTTCGATCGTCATCTCGCTCTTGGTCAGGGTGCCGGTCTTATCGGTACATACAATCGACGCGGAACCTAGTGTTTCCACCGATGAGAGCTTTTTTACCAAGGCTTGTTTGCGTGCCATGTTTCGCACACCGCGAGACAACACCACCGACAGCACCGCAGGAAGGCCTTCGGGCACCGCTGCCGCTGCCAGCGATACGCCGATGAGGAGAATCTCGACCACGTCGGCTGCGTTACGCACATCAGAAATCGCCACGGTGGTACCAATGACAATGATGGCGATCCCAATGATGGCGATCCCCAGCATGCGGCCGATGCGGTCTATCTCACGTTGCAAGGGAGTTCGCTTTTCTTCAACCCCACCAAGCAACCGTGCGACGTTGCCCATCTCGGTCGCCATACCCGTCGCCCCGACTATTGCGCGTCCGCGCCCTCGGGTTACCGCAGTACCATTGAATACCATATTGACGCGATCCCCAAGGCCTACCTCACCCGCGAGGGTTCGCGTTTCTTTCAACACCGCTTCGCTTTCACCGGTCAACGAAGCCTCTGCCACCATCAGTGACGCTGCTTCGACCAGGCGCGCATCGGCGCAGACCGCGTCGCCTTCCGCCAGCAGCAACACATCACCTGGCACCACATCGGCCGACGCGATTCGTGCAGCTTGTCCGTTTCTCATGACCGACGCGGTTGGTGCCGCCATTCGCTGGAGCGCTGCCACTGCATCTGCCGCACGCGCCTCCTGGATATAACCGAGGGCCGCATTGGTTGTCACAATAAGCAAAATCACGATGACATCGAATGGGACACCCACAAACCCTTCGAGCATCCAGGCGATAAACGACACCAGTACTGCGAACAGCAAGAGGTACACCAGCGGATCGGCAAACTGCGCAAGGAACTTGCGCCAACGTGGCACCACAACCGTCGCGTCCAACACGTTTCTACCGAAACGCTGCTGACGTTCAGCTGCCTCGACGTCGCTGAGGCCGGTGTCAACGTCTACCTGTTGGCTGGATGCGACCTCGCTGACATCTTGGAGCCAAGCGTGCGTCTCGTTCATGTCAAGGCGGGAGTGAGCGTTGTGCCGGCGGTACCGGCAAAAATCGCTTCTACGTCTTCTAATCGTCCGATTCCCGCCATTGCGCCGGTGTGCTCCACAAAGCGGCATGCGGCTTCCACTTTTGGACCCATTGACCCACGCGGAAATGTACCGGCACGCATGAGTTGAGGGGTTGAATGCCGGATGGCCTGTTGCTCTGGCTGACCAAAATCGGTGAAGACGTTTTCCACATCCGTCAGAATGAGCAGTGCATCGGCATCGAGCGCTTCCGCCAGCAATGCGGTGGTGAAGTCTTTGTCGAC
>JANMEI010000743.1:0-7607 GCA_031376865.1 Acidimicrobiia bacterium
GCTGAGTCCAATGCCTTCTCCTGTCGAACCGTGTCGGCACTCGCTCGTCTCTTCGAGATCGCCGAGCGTGTCAGCCACACCCCGCAACAGCCACTACCGGTCGCAGGCGTCGAAGGACCCCCACCGTTATCCCACGGACAACAGGCCTTGCTGTTCGAGTCCCTCGCCCGGGAGCAAGAGGCCGCCTACAACGTGACCCATCAATATGTTCTCGACGGCACGCTTGATCTTGACCGACTTCGCTCGGCTGTAGAAGCAGTCGTCATGCGCCATCAACCGCTCCATTACAACTTCACGGCGACGCGTAGACCTCTTTCAGTTAACGAAGCATTAGCGTGGTCACAGGTAGTAATTGCGACAACGAACGAGTCGACCTTCCACGAGCTGTGTGCAGCTCAAGCGACAGCAACCTTTGACCTCGTCAACGGTCCGCTCGTTCGATTTACGGCGGTAGATCTTCGCGGGACGGAGCCACAACTGGGGTTGATTGTCTCCATCCATCACGCGGTCGTCGATGCGGCTTCCCTTGCTCCGTTTTGGAATGACGTTTCACAGCACTACGTCACCGGCCAGCTAGCACCGCGTAGTTCTCAGTTCGGAGACTTCGCTCTCCGGGCGAACCTTTTCGACCCGCAGTCAGCATCGTTTTTCGCAGACCTGCTCGGTGCGGATCTCGTCGCCCCAGACCTCACTCGTTCTCCGCACTTGGAACCAGATGGCTACATCAGCACGTCAATTCGTTTGAACAGCCGACTGGACGAGGTCCTTCCTTCGGCGTATTTCCTGTCAGTCGTCGGGGCGGCAGTGTCGGACTGGTTCACGGTTTCTGACCCAGTAATTGGACTTGCCGTAACCACCCGCGATCATCCGGACACCAACGATCTTGTTGGCTATTTTCTGAACGTACTTCCTATCGTGGTTCCGGCAACAACGGCTCCGCTGATTGGTGACACCGTCAAGGAAGTCGAGTCTGCGGTGATTCGATCGCTCGACCATCGCTCGTATCATTACTCCCGCATCGTCGCCGATCGACGAGATCGCGGAGACGTCGATCCAGATATTGCCCGCGTGATGTTCGTGTTTGACGATGCGCATCAACCTTCGGTGAATGGTTTCCCACTTCACGGCGGGATTGTTCACAACCAAGCAGCAGTGACCGACCTCACTTTCTTTGCACACCGAACCTCGACCGGGTTCAACCTCTCGCTCGAATACTCGGGTCGGATCATTGACAAGCGTGGAGCCTCACAACTTCTCGAACAGTACGCTCACCTTGCCCAACAGGCTCTCGAGCATCGACACGCAAACTGGCGGTCGCTTACACAAGTTTCCGACATCGTCGGGCCAAAACTGAGTGATCGTCCCGACCAATCTGTACTTGAGCGCATCGTCGATTTCGCCAGGACTAGCCCGAATCTTCCGGCAGTTCGCAGTGGCGATAGCGCACTGACCTACGGACAACTTCTTCAGCGAGCATCCGCTGTGGCATCACGTCTTCGAGAGAGTGGTGTGCAACCTGGTGAAGGCGTGGTTCACGCTGTTACTCGAAGCGTCAATGCGGTCGCCGCAATCATCGGAATCTGGATGACCGGTGCGGCCTATATTCCGATCGACCCCTCATACCCTCAGGGCCGCATCAAGCAATTGTTGGGCTCCTTAGGAACCGGTTCGTTGCGGACAAGCGTGGCGCTGGTCGATCGCGAGTCCATGTCGGTGTCGATGACAGACGAACTAGCAGTCGCCAAGTTGACTGCTCTGTTCGTGCCACATGGGCATCTGGACGAGGTGATCTCGGGCCGCCCGGCAACATACCAACACAATCCGGCAGGTGACGATCTTGCCTATGTCATTTTCACCTCGGGATCAACCGGCTCGCCGCGCGGTGTCGGCATCACCCACGAACAACTCACGCAAAGCAACCAAAGCCGGGATCAGTTTTACGAACACTCCCCCGCCCGTTTTCTCATGGTCTCGAGCTTTGCCTTCGACAGTTCAATTGCCGGATTGTTCTGGACACTGGCAACTGGTGGAGAAGTGATCGTCTCAACCTCCGCTGAGACAGCCGACCTTGACCTGTTGATCGGCAGGTGCAAAACCTCTCACGCAACTCATACGCTCATGGTTCCTTCGCTGTACAGCGCATTGTTGAAGCGTGGCGCTCAACACCTTGGTGCTCTCGACGTCGTTATTGTCGCCGGCGAGGCGTGCTCATCGAACCTGGTGGAACGTCATCGACGCATGCTCCCCACCACCAGGCTGTGCAACGAGTACGGCCCGACGGAGGCAACCGTATGGGCAACCGCACAGTGGTGCGATGTTCCCGAAGACACCATTCCCATCGGTGCTCCTATTGGTGGCACCATCGCTCGAATCGTCGCCCCAGATTTGCATTCGGTTCCCGTCGGCGCCTACGGCGAGCTGCTCCTTCACTCCCGCTGTGTCAGCGACGGATACCTTTTCGGAGAAGACGCAGGCGAAGCGACTCACCGCAAATTCATTTTGGATCACGACAAGCAGCGCTGGTACCGCACTGGTGATCTCGTTCGTCAACGCAGTGATGGATCGTTAGAGTTTGCTGGCCGAATAGACAACCAACTCTCTGTCGGCGGCATTCGTTTTGAAGCCGAAGATGTCGAAATCACCCTCGAATCGATCGATGGAGTTACGGGTGCACTGGTGAGGGTGGAAGATCATCGCCTGGTTGCATACGTTCAAATTGACTCTCACGATGGACCAGCTGAACAGTTGGTCGCCGATCGACTCGAACAGTTTCTCCCTCGACAAATCCGTCCACTGATTCGCCGAGCACTCCAACTCCCAAGAACGCCAAATGGGAAGCTCGATAGAACAGCCACGATTCACAAGCCTGCCGACGATCGCTGGGCGGCGACCGGTGTTTCCGTTGCCTCATTAGGCACCCTGAGTGCGTCACCGTTTGCGACACCGATACTCGATGCGTGGCGCACCGTGCTTGGCGATGCAACGCTCGGTTTGGATTCAGACTTCTTTGCCGCCGGAGGTGACTCATTGCTCGCAGTTGAGCTCATTCTCCGAATCGAGGAAATCACACAAACCAGTATTCCGATCAGCGCGCTGATTATCGGCCGAACGCCGTCTGCGTTACTGGCACAGCTGTCTCAGTCAACAGAGCGAATCATCACGTGCTTACGTCGCGGAGCTCAAGGCGCAGCTCAGGTGGTGCTGTTCGCAGCTCCCCCGGGCGATTTCTTGCAATACCAGGAGTTGGTCAACTCCATCGAACCATCGGCGACCGTGTGGGGGCTGGAGCTACCCGGTTCCGTCGCCGAACGAGGGGTTCTTCCTGAAACCATGACTGAATTGGTTGACCTGTACGTAGACGCCATTCAACGACACGTGCCTTTCGGCACTGTGCACTTGTTCGGCTACTCATTTGGAGGATTGGCGGCATACGCCGTGGGTCATCGGCTCGCAGCCCACAATTGGACCATCGCTACGATTGGTCTCGGAGACAACGTGCCGCCCGGATATCAACTTGCCGGCAGGAAGGCCGAGTATGTAGCACTGCTGAAAGGACGAGACATCAGTACGCTTACAAAGCGGGTTGTGGCGAGCGGACTCGGCCGGGTATTTCCCGAACGAGCGAAGGCAAAAGAACTCGCAGAAATCGCAGAGCTCCCCGCTGCTGAGCGACGGGTGACGGAGTACATCTACGAAATCCATCGCCTGGCGGAGGGATTTGTGGTTCCGCCGCCCATCGGGCTTCTGGATGTCGTGATCTTCTGCTCAACAAACATCAGCCACGCCCGCACGTCCGAGCCGTGGCGCCGATTGGTTCCACATCTACGGATTGTTCAACTCCCCGGAATTCACGATCGAGACTTCAATCTGATCAAGGGACCTTCTGGCCAGATCATTGCCGATGACGTCAACGCATCTATTGCAGCTACGAGCCGAATTCCTCGGACTTAGCTCGGTGGAGCAGGTGGCGTGGTCGGGGGCACTGTAACCAAGGGTGCCGTCGTCGGAACGGGGACTGTAGTAGCAGGGCGAGGTTGCTCGACATACGGCGGCGCTGCCACGGGAACGAATCGAGGATCGGCCGCCCCGGTTCGGAACTGCCAGAAGTACGGCATCCACGACTGGCTAAACACCTGCCAGTCATAAAACGAGACACCAACGCTGCCGGTCTCACGAGAAGCCTGCAGGTAGCCAGAAAAATCGTTGAGCGTCATGCGTGTGCCGCCGACACCACCAATCAATTGTATGGGCACATCATTTCGGCCCAAGTTTGCGCGAAGGCGAGTGATGTTGTCCACGCTGTATCGGTACCCGTCACGCCAACCACTATCGCTGGCTCGATCGGTCCAATAGTTTTGAATCATCCACATGTCGTAGTAGGGAGCTAACTCTGCGTACGGAAACGTGCCGCCCCACCATTTAACGTTCTTCTTCGGCTGCCCGTTGGCTTGGGTCCAGAAGTCTGGGACCCCGTCCAAGTAGTTCACTGCATAGATGTTGTTGCCGATAGCTCGCCCTGGAAGCAACTGACGAACAGCAGCGGAGTACGCAATCAACCGTCGTGTCCGTTCGGCCAGATTGCGAACACCATCGCGATCCTCAATGTCGATGTTGACGCCATCAACATCAAGGTTTGCTATGGCTACGGTCTTACGCAGATCAGTATTGACGTCTTGCCAAACTGGTAGGTACCACACCACGACAAACATTCCGAGTTGGTGAGCACGGTCGATAATCGGAATCAGTTTCTCTGGTTCGAGAATGTCGTTTACTCCAGGCGTGCTCCAGTGAGCAGCTTGGATGTAGATCGTCTGCACACCTGCGTTTGCCAGTACGTCAACCGATCCGACATTGAACGGTGGAACTGGTTTTCCTGACCAACGGGTGGTCCAGTCGAAGCGGTCCACCCACATCCCGACGCCGCGGTACGGATCAACAGTGGCGGCAGTTGCTCTCAATGGTGGATTCGCTGCCGCAGGAAACGGAGCGGCCACCAGGGTGGTCGTCGTTGCGGGTCGCGTCGTGGTGCTCGCCACCGGTACCGGTACCCCTACCAGCGTGGAAGTAGCGAGGGGATCGATGCTGGCTGCCGGTGCGGTCGTAGGCGCCGCCGTGACAGGAGCCAGCGTGGAAGGCACCGTCGGCGCCAGCGTGGAGGTAGGTAACGTGGTTGGCAACCGTCGGGTAGTTGCCCGGCGCTTGGTGGTTGTCCGCTTCGACTTCTTCGGCTTGTTGACCGACTTCTTTTTGCTTTTGGTCGTGCTCACCTTGGCCTTGGAAGCTTTTGGTTTTGTCGCCGTGGCTTTCGCAGACCTGCTGAGGCCTGTGGTTGGAGACGACTGGGCCGATGCCGGAGGTACCAGGATTGCGGAAAACACCGCAAGAAGACTGACCACTGCTGCGGCAACGGGGGAAGTAGAGCGAGCCATTGCGAAAACCTACCGAGTCGAGATGATGGTCGTGTAAAGACCTGACCATCATCTGCTCAGCGAGTTAGCAGGTGAACTTACTTCCGACCTTCGCGACGTCGGTCTTCTTCTTTGAGCGACTTCTTTCGAACGCGGATAGCAGTCGGCGTTACTTCGACCAGCTCGTCGGGCCCGATCCACTCGATCGCTGTTTCGAGCGTCATCTCGCGCTTCGGTGGAAGCTTCACGATCTCGTCATGACTGTGGGTACGAATGTTGGTCAACTTCTTTTCACGACAAATGTTGACCAACATTTCTTCGTTACGAGCATTTTCGCCGATGACCATACCTTCGTACACAACGTCACCTGGATCAAGGAAATAGGTTCCTCGGCTTTGCAGGTTGTCCATTGCGTACTCGGTAGCGGGGCCCTGACGATCGGCAACCATGGCGCCACCCAAACGATGGGGCAAGTCGCCAACCCAAGGGATGTAGCCCTCATGACGTTGATTGATCAGTGCGGTGCCACGGGTCTGCGTCAGCAATTCGGATCGCAACCCCAAGAGGCCACGCGAGGGGCACTCAAAGCGCATGATGGTTCGCTCGTTGTCTCCAGGACGCATGTCCGTCATTTGACCTTTGCGCGGCGCAAGAGCTTGCGTGACCGGCCCAACATATTCGTCGGGGGTATCGACGATGACTTCTTCGTACGGCTCGTGCCGTTTGCCGTTTATGTCTTTGGTGATCACTTCGGGGCGGCTCACCTGCAGTTCGTAGCCTTCTCGTCGCATCGTTTCGATGAGCACCGCAAGCTGCAATTCGCCTCGACCAGCAACTTCGAGAATATCGGGTGACTCGGTTTCAGCCAAACGGATAGAGACGTTGCCAAGAATCTCGCGCTGCAACCGATCACGAAGATGACGCGAAGTGAGATACTTCGATTCTTTTGCCTTGCCCGCCATTGGCGACGTGTTGACACCAAACGTCATACGGAGCACGGGTTCGTCGACGGTGAGCCGCTCGAGCGGACGAGGGTCCAGCGGCGAACCGAACGTGTCACCGATTTCCACTTCGGGGAACCCGGCGACGATAAACAGGTCGCCTGCCACGATTTCTTCAGCCTCAACTCGCTTCAGACCATCAACATTGAACAGCGTTCCTGGTTTGCGCTTCAACAGACCGCCCGGGACTGAAGTATTTGGCTGCGCTTGAATCAATGCAATCTGTTCGCCTGCCCGCATGGTGCCTTGCTGGACGCGACCCACAGCTAAACGGCCGAGGTATTCGCTGGCGTCGAGATTGTTCACGATGGCCTGCAGCGGTGCTTCAGCATCGCCGGTTGGAGCTGGAATCGTCTTGACGATTGCTTCGAAGAGCGACGTCAGATCGTCAGCTGGGCCGGGCATGCCGATCCCGGATACGGACCGGCCGTCTCGAGCAATGGCCGAGACAACAGGAAAATCCAGGTGCTCGACATCAAGGCCAGCAGCTTCGATGAGATCCAAGAACAAATGCTCAACTTCATTGAGTACTTCTTCAGGCCGGGAGTCCTGGCGATCGACCTTGTTGATGACCACAACAACGGGGAGCTTGCGAGCCAGTGCTTTTGACAAGACGTACCGGGTTTGCGGTAGCGGGCCTTCAGCGGCATCAACAAGCAATAACACGCCATCGACGATGTGGAGCCCACGCTCAACTTCGCCGCCAAAATCTGCGTGACCAGGGGTGTCAACAATGTTGATTTTGTAGTGCTGCCAGCGGATTGACGCCTGTTTGGCAAAGATGGTGATGCCGCGCTCTCGCTCCTGATCGTTCGAATCCATGACGCGGTCGACAGCTTCGCCCCGACCTGACATGGCGCCAGATGCTTTGAGCATCGCGTCGACGAGAGTTGTTTTCCCGTGGTCCACGTGGGCCACGATCGCAATATTGCGAAGTTCCATTGTTGTTGACAGCTCAAATCACCGCAACGTTGGCGGCATACGGGCGAGCGCCATGCCCGCAGCAATAACAGCCGATCATGACAATCGGCTTTGGCATAAGTAGGAAATCGTTAGTTAGTTACCGCAAGAAAAATTACGGTCCTCACACGATGCACTACAAAACCGCAGCGAGCGAGTCAATCCAACGAGACATCGGTTACAGGAACAAGATTTCTTGCACTTCAACTGCAAAGTACAGCCGATCGGGCACAAAGCG
>JANMEI010000756.1:0-2396 GCA_031376865.1 Acidimicrobiia bacterium
AGAACAGAAACGCGATGGCAACACCAGCGAAGGTCGTGGCGATGAAAAACATGATCATGCCGGTTATCAATCGGATGAAGGTGTAGCCCAGTGCGCGCCACGTTGCCCCGTGGGTGACGAGTGCTCGCAGCTGGCCCATCCGTGTTGTGCGTAACTCTGTGACCCGTGGCGGGGCAGCGATCTGGACGTCGAGCAACGTCACCGCGAGTCGTCGTTCCAAGGCGGCACATCCACGTATGGCCGCAAGCGTGCCAATGAGAAGCGGCACCCCGACCCAGATGACGATGAGCGATAACGCCACCGGCAGCGCGACAAAGAATAGGAATATGTAGACAAATGTGAGACCGGCTCCGGTCAACGAATGGAGGGCCCGTCGATGGGTGATGCCGAGTCGTCGAATGGACAACCCGGAAGGAGCGGGCGAGGGGATCACTTGTACGAAAGCCATCGTGTCATCGTCGCTGGCTGGCGATGTTGCGACATCGCTCGGAGGAGTGACTCGATGACCGTCCGTGGAGCGATTCGTGGAGCGATTCGTGGACGCCAACGTGTGCCTACCAATCGCCGAAGCGTCCGCCATCGGACATGCCGGGGTCATCTAAATCCGGAACAACTAAGTCCCATCGATCAAGGCAGTCGCGGCATCGATAGGTAGCTAGGTCGCCGACTGCTGGTGGGTCTTCGTCCCAGATGGTGAGCAGACTGCACACTCCGCCACAGTCGATGCAGTCAATATGCTCTGGCACAGCCGCATTAAGGGCCGAGTCTGTTCGCCAATTGAGTGCCATGAACTAGTTCTACCCCACCCGTGCGGGGTGATGGGCAGTAGCGGAACCAGCATGGCGCTGCGTAACGTCTGAGTTGTTGTCAGTTAATCGGTATTCACCGGAGGTTCCAATGTTTGGTCTTACCCGTCAACCCGTGCCAAAGGGTTACGCACTCGCTGCACTGTGTTTGGTGTGGCCAGTGGTTGTTGTCGCTGGCAACGGCTCCGCTGCTCAGGCTGCGAGCAAACCGTGCACGATCAAGGCGTACTCCACTGACCCAGATCCGAACGGGCAGAATATTCGCGCTTCCGCGTCGGGCAAAGCAAAGATTGTCGGGCAGCTTCCTCCGTTGGTGAATGAGGACGGCATCAAGTTCGGTCCGTACTTCGACATCCTTCAGGTGAGCGGTGACTGGGCGCAGGTGACAAACGCTCAATCGTGGAACGGTGGAACGCAATCAACGACGCGTGGCTGGATCAGCACCAAGTTCATCCGCTTCTATCTGCAAACCGAAGTTGGTTTCGCGGGGCCAAGCAACACCACCAAGCCGATCTGGAACAAAGGTGGATCGCTGCTGGCTGATTCATTTAATCGCTTGATCGGTTGCTCTGGTGAGTATGCGCAAGTAACACCGACCGGTAAGGGTGCACCCAAGAAGGCGTGGGCGCGAGGTGTTTGTGACGTGCAAGAAACCAGCTGCGACGGCTTGGCCGGCGATCAGTACGAGGACTTCGACTAAGCGCTATAGCCCTGTTGCAAGACGACGTCGCCTTCGGTCCAGCGGTAGAACACACTCCAGCCATGGTAGTCATCCAGCATCGCCGGATCGGCTGCCATGTTGGTGGCATAGGTGACGACTGCATCGACATAGAGCTGTGAGTTGTTGTACCGAAACAGCGCCTTGCGCATGTTCTTCGGCGCGCCTTGTGCTTTCAAAAAACGAGCGGCGACAGCAATGGAATCTTTATCGCTGTTGATGTCGCCACCTTTGCCGTATTGCTTCCACGTCGAGGGAAGAAACTGCATCGGACCCTGTGCTCCTGCGGTGCTCGTTCCACGAATACGGCCAAACTTCGTTTCCACAAAGTTGACCGCAGCGAGATAGTGCCACTCGACGCCGGTTTCTTTCTGCGCAGCGTCGTAAGCAGCGCGAAGGTCTGCGGCAGATGATGGTGCCTTGATCAGCCAGGCGGGTAACTTTGGTTGCGGTTTAGTAAGTTTGCGTAGCTGTAACGCAGCATCTACTTCCGCAGCCACCACCGCTCGTCGTTGCTTGTCGGTGATGGCGGCCAACACCGGATCACGCAACGCTGGGGCGAGGACTACTGCATGGACTGCACCTTGATGCCCTGGGCCGGACTTCGCTGACCATGGCACCGATAGCGCCGAAGCAATGGCTTTCGGATCAGTGTCGTCAACCACCCACGCAACGTTCTTTGGAAGGGTTGGGCGATCCTTGGCGACAGCTTGCCCGCTCGGGAGAAGCGCCGTGCTAGCGAGTAAACCGATGGTGAACCAACTGGTTGTAACTCGTGATGTGAACATACGAAAACACTAGTCACACCGTCGCCGTAGGGTATAGACCTTGTTCCGCAGTAGCGGTGAGCTTCGAGCGTTTCGAGTTGAATT
>JANMEI010000762.1:0-2526 GCA_031376865.1 Acidimicrobiia bacterium
ATATCGCCGAATGGAACACCGCCCGAATTGCCCGTGGCGCGCACCCCCTCACGGTTCATATCAACTGCGTTGAAGAACAGTTGGTTGATCTTGGCTTCCCCGATGTCGTCGCCGCGCTGCTGACTCATTACGGTGTGGACCCGTCATGGGTGATGCTCGAAGTTTCTGAGGAAACCGCCATGGACCGCATCCCCCGAGGCACCCCAACGTTGCAAGCTTTACGATCACTCGGCGTGCGATTCAGCCTCGATGATTTCGGCTTTGGTAACAGCTCGTTGACGATGCTTCGTGAACTTGGCGAGGTTTCTGAGCTAAAGCTCGACAAGTCGATCGTCGATGACATTGCCAAGAACGCCACCCGTGACGAGTACGGACGCCTTCGCCCAGAACTTGGCAGCGACGGCGACGTCGTTGATGCAATCTTGGGGTTCGCCCGCCGTCGTGGCATCACCATCGTGGCCGAAGGTATCGAGCAACCAGAGCAATGGGAAGTGCTGAAGCACCTTGGCGTCACACTGTTCCAGGGCTACCTGTTCAACCGACCATTGCCTGCCGAGCACGCAACGCAGTTGGCCATCCCCGAGCAAGTACTCACGCTCAACTAGGTCACCGCACCAGCTCGACTACTGAACCGACCCGCCCAGTTACTCAACCGGTACCCGCACGGGTGGTTCCGACACCGAGAGAGTTTTCGTCACGACGTCATCGGGGCTGGTCATCAAGAACTCGTACACCGGGGCCGGAAACGCCGCATGGGGCTTGCTTGGGTCGATCGGCGGTTGAGCGACGCCGCCTCCTTGAGAGGCAAACTCAGCCGGGCTGATGAATCGTTGCAGTTCTTCATCAGTGATACCAGCGAGTGCCACCACCTCGGGATCGATCCAGGCACGCTCGTCTAACCCAACTTCGGAGAACGACACTTCGAGATTGAGACCTTCAAGACCGGCAAAATAGATGCTGTGGCACATACCGTGATCAAGCGGTCCATAGATGTTGATGCCGCGGCTGCGGATGCGATCACGCATGGCCAACAATTCGTCCATGTTGTTCACGTTGAACGCGATGTGTTGCATGGTTCCACCCGCGCTGGGGGCACCGGGGTTGGCTGCGTGACTGACACCGATGACCGGCTCGATCCCGGCGACCTCGGGTGTCTGTACAAACGCAAGATACGAATGATCGTTGAGCTGCAAAAACCCGTGCCACGCGCCTGCGACGCCATGCATCCAATACAGGGCCTTGAGTTCTGCGCCCAACACGTCAGTGAAATACTCGATTTGCGCTTTGATGTCTTTGGTCATCAAGGCCAGATGATGCACACCGTTTGGAAGTCCCATAGGCGCACGATACCCGCGTCTACTGGTCGAGCACTAACCCAGTAAGGTCCGGTGCGATTGGTGTCGCCGTGCCGGTGACGCGTAAGGCTTTCATCGTGGCGTCGGCCGCAGCTACCACTTGACGCTCGGTTCGATCGATACAGATTCCCAACAGCGTGGGTCCCGCCCCAGACCAGCACGTGGCCAGTGCTCCTGCGGCCAACATCGCGTCCATGATCGGGCGTGCTTCGGGGAACAACGCCGAACGTTGCCGCTGGTGTAGACGATCCTCGGTGGCATGTGGCGTTAGCGCTCGATGGTCTGCCATGCCGGCGATCAGCTGCCCCATTCGACCGAGCTGAAACACTGCGTCGCCGAGCGACACGTTTTTGGGCAACACTTTGCGAGCAGCTGCAGTGCGGAGATGACGATCGGGCACCACGATCACGAAACGTAACGCGGGGTCAAGCGGCAATCGACGCGCCACACCTCGCCCATCAACCATTGCTCCCGTGACGAACCCACCCATCACCGCCGCCGCGGCGTTATCGGCATGGCCCTCGAGTTCAGCCACATAGCTAAACGGATCCTGATGTCCGGCAACCGCAGCAGCAGCGACAGCAAGCGCAGCAGAGCTACCTAGTCCTCGGGTCATCGGCACGTCTGACTGGACATGCAACGAGAACCGATCGTGGCCAACAATGTTGCGCACAATGCGCGCCGCAAAGTGATCGGCACCGGCGTGCAGATGAGACCCTTCACCAGCCGTCGTCATCGAAAACTGTTCCGCTGGGGCGATGGTCACTTGGGAGTACAGCTGCAACGCGATGGCGAGGGAATCGAACCCGGGCCCCAGATTGGCCGACGATGCAGGCACCCGGGCGTGGCGCCTCACCACAACACGTGTATCGGTCACCCGAGGATCTTCGGTTGATTTGCTCATGAGCTACAGCTCTGTCGGACGATTTTTGCGTGCTTGCAGTTGGTTGAGTTCTTCGACCGACATCATCACGTCGCGAGCTTTGGAACCAGTAGACGGGCCCACTATTCCTTTGCGTTCCAACAGGTCCATCAGACGTCCGGCGCGCGAGAAGCCCACGCGAAGTTTTCGCTGCAACATGGAGGTGGACCCCAACTGGCTTCGCACTACCAGGTCCATCGCCGCATCGAACAACTCGTCAGAGTCTCCATCATCTTCTTCTGTTGGGCG
>JANMEI010000790.1:0-5104 GCA_031376865.1 Acidimicrobiia bacterium
GCGCATAGTTTCGGTCGCTGTACTTGATTCGACCAATGAGGTGCCCGACGATTCGCTCTGGGAGTCGGACTTGGCCGAGGCAATCTCGTATTGCGCAGATCAAGGCGCAAAGGTAATCAACTTGTCGATCAACGATCGAAGGGCACCGTTCAAGGGTCCACGACAACACAGCATTTCGGCTGTTGTGGATCAACTCGCTCGACAATTTGGGCTTGTCGTCGTGACTGCTGCAGGAAACACCGCTCCGCTTGACTATCTACCGGCGAAGGTGGCCGATCCCGCCGAGTACCTCGAGCATCTACTGGCCTTTGATCGTGCAGGCATAACAGCACCGGGCACCTCCGCTCTCTCATTGACCGTCGGTGGCGTGGCCGCGACTTTTGCAACCGGGGGATACGCGAGCACTGAACCCGTCGAAAAGAAAGCCCACGGGCGACCGGGATGGCCGTCAACTATTACGAGAATCGGCCCGGGGGTTGGTGGAGCACTTAAACCGGAACTTGTGCAGTCATCTGGCACCACGGGCTTTGATCCAACCCGTCCGTCGGTGATGGACGGTGAGCTGAACGTAACTGGAGCTGGCATTGTTCCTGGCCGCCTGTTGACTAAGAACATCGGAACAAGTTTTGCTGCTCCTTTCGTGTCTCGGGTGGCATTGGCCATACTCGGTCGATACCCGGAGTTTTCTGCCAATCTTGTTCGTGCGCTTATTTTGTTGGGTGCCGAACGACCCTGGGATGGTGCCGAGATTGATGCGGACACTGAAGCCAAACGCGTTTCAGCTTTGAGACGCCTCATTGGGTTCGGCTCTACGTCGATTGCCGGAGCGTTGGGTGTTGATGACCATCGTGCCGTTTTGGTGGCTGAGGCCGAAATAGATATGGACGCCGTCCACATCTACGAGCTCCCGGTCCCCAGTTCCTACTTCGAGTCCGGCGGGAGCCGAACTCTTGACGTAGCGGTAACCCACGATCCGCCCACGAAGCTTCAACGACTGGACTACCTCGGAAACAAGCTCGAGTTTTACGTCGTCAAAGCTATGAGCACCGATGAGGTCGCCGAAACTTTCGCAAGGATGGCATTTGATGACGAACCCGATGTGGCCGCTAGTGACGGCGATGAATCTGAAACCGATCAGATTACCGAGAACAGTGGATCGAAGGAGTCGCCGAAAATAAGCGCGCTTGGTTCTAAGCGAATCAAGATGAACATCCCAGTGAAAGTTCTGTCACTGGGATGCAATCAGCGCGCCAGTCGCTCCTTCACTCAACGAGTTCTCGCATCAGAGGCTCCTTGGCACATCGTCATACGAAGCGTAAATCGATGGTGCGACGACACAGCGAAACAGGACTACGCCCTCGCAGTCTCGCTGCGGCGCGATCCAAACCAGAAAGAAATTCTCGCTGAGTTGGCAGCACAACTTCAGGCAATTGTTGAGGTTCGAATTGAGGGTGAGGCGGAAACTGAGATCGAGTTGTAACCCCGCTCGGCTCCGAGGCATCCCAGTGCCCATGCTCCGAGCCTGAAATTCATTGAGAACAAAACTGAGAACAAACGCTCAGTCATCAACGGATTCCAACGGACAGTAGCGGTCACTCAAATCGCATCGGGCACCCAATAGCCGCACCGCTCCCGCTCACCAAAGGACCCTCGGTGACACCACCGGATAGCAGCGGATTGTGGGTTGGTGATGACTTCGGATCAGACGGTTGGGAGTTCGAGTCTCTCCGAGCGCGCAGAGTAAGTGCAGGTCAGAGGGGGTTTCGGGTGCTATGCACACGTTGTTCTTTCACGGTTTGAGAACAAAATTGAGAACATCGGAGTCAGATTGCGCCCAATTTTGCCTCGGAGGACATCGGAAATCCTGCGCTCCTTGAGTCGTATTGCTTGGGTAGACTGCATCTTTTCGGAGTAAACGTCCCACAGGTGAATTCGAGGCCTGCAGCTGTTGACGCCGAGGCAAGAGGCTCATCTCATACAGGAAGCGATTGGTGTCAGCGTTTGACAAGGCTGGACGCCGAAATAAAGGTCTGCGATTGTTTTGCGCGTGATGAAAATCGCAACGCTTAAGACCTGAATTTCTAGTTGGATCGTCCCTTGGGGGAGAGCAGTTTGTGTTTTGCATAAGTTCGAAAATGCCACCGACGCAGCGAGACGCCCCGCTCCCTACCTGACAAGCGTCTTGCCCTCTCTCTCCACAGCGTGAGGGTGGGTTCGCTGCAAGTGAGTTCGCTGAAGTGCTACCGCGGTGCGATTTCTCCCATTTCGACGAAGCCAGCGATCTCTTCGGCATCCACGTAAATGATTTGCGGACGAGCCGAAACGAAGTCGGGTGCCGCATTCATGAATTGTTGGACGTGGCTTTGTTGCATGTGTTCGTTACCAGCCTCAGCGTTGGCAAAACCTTCTATGCACACATAGGTGTTTGGATTATCGAGGCTGCGCGAGAACTCGAAGAAATGATTCCCGGGTTCGGCCCGAACAGCTTTGGCGTAGGAATCAGCGAGCTCAAGCCATTCGGCTGACTTATCGGGGCGGATTGGAAATTTGATGTTTATCAGAATCATGATTTGAGGCTGGCTCCTGGGCTGGTCTGACTACCGCTCCGATTGCTCCGGGGCGGTGAGTTGTTCTAAGTTTTTGACATGAAGCTTGACGCCAACGACGCATTACAGAGATTGGCTGTGCAGGATCACGCGATCTTGGGCACCACACATCCAGTGCGAGGTGCTGATGCAGTCCCTTGCGTTTTTGCGATGGATGAAGAGCAATACGTTGGCATACCAATTGATTTGGTGAAACCAAAATCAACGATGAAGTTGCAACGTGAAACTAATCTCGAAGCCGATCCTCGTGCCACACTCATGGTGCACCATTGGGACGCCGACGATTGGAGCAAATTGTGGTGGGTACGAGCAGAAATGATTTGGCAGGGATCTGAACTTCACGATCGTGCCGATTCACTGGCTGGGTTGTTGGAGTCTCGTTACGCCCAATACGCAGGGCGACCCTTTCACCGGGTGCTTGTTTACAGAATCGTGAATGTGATTGGCTGGTCAGGGGAACGTTGACCGAACGCCCCTCGCGCTCAACGTGATAGTTGCTACAACGACGAAGTGCAGTTGTCTGAAAACTGCGATCAACTCAGCCTTGAAGTTTCACGTTGGCGAACACCTCAACGGGTGCCCGCCAACGTCGGCGGCCGCATTAGATGGCGTTGACCTTCGGCATTATCTCTTCGGTGAGGCGCTTCAGATCATCAAGAGTCTTGGACACAGGAACATCGGCGAAGGGCGGCCAGAGCAGCGGCATGGTCATCCCGGCCTCTTTGTACCGTTTGAGGTTGTCGGTGATTTGTTCGGCGGTTCCGACCAACAGATTGCTGAGTTTGCGGTTCGGCGTTTGATCGGTTTTCTCGTCGGTTATCACGAACCAGATCATGCTGCACATATCAAACCCGTCATCGAGCGAACGGTCGCTTCCAAGATCGATAAGTTCACGTTGGATTTCGGTGCGCCAGCGGGCGATGTCTTCTGGCGTGTCCTGGATGCCAATCCAACCTGCCAACCCGTATTTGGCGATACGGCTCGCTGAATGTTTCGGGTCTTTCAGTCCGCTGAAGTAAATCGGAGGACCGGGCTTTTGAATTGGCTTGGCACCGAACCCGCAGCTGTCAAAATCGGCAAACTCACCGTGGTATTCAAACAATTCGTTGGTCCAGATACCTTGCAAGACCTCGATGGTTTCGCGCACGTGCTTGTGACGTTTCGGAAAAATATGGGCTGCGCTGGACGCTGCGAATTCTTCTGGCATCCACCCTGACCCCAAACCAACGTTGAGCCGACCGTTGGAAAGATGGTCGATGGTTGACAGTTCGCCGGCCAGCACACCAGGCGCTCGATACGGGGTGTCGATGATACTCATGCCGATACGTACTTTTTTGGTTTTCGCGGCAAGCCACGGGATGAGGGGCATGCCGTGGAGCCACTCGCCGCGAGCGGAAACCGGCATCTGCAACGGGAACTGTTCCATCATGCCAAAAGGGTGCTTCATTTCACCCCGGTCAGATGCTTCGGGAACAACAACCCGATCGAGCGCCCACACCGAATCGAAGTCGAGTTCTTCGGCCAGATCGGTGAGATCTTCGAGTTCCTTCACGGTGACCTTGTCACGGAAATTTGGCAGATAGAGGGCAAGTTTCATGGGAGACGTCCACTTCTTGGGTGTAAAAATCGAGATGGCAACAATGACTCTGGATCGCCGTGAAGCACTAGCTTCATGTGTTCAGCGTCACATTTCGATGGTAAGTCAGCGTCTCTCGGGGTGGGATCAACGGTTCATCAACTTTCCAACAACGACCGTGGAAACGTAAATCCTTTTGTCTGCGACACCAACAAACGACTACGTTGACAACGTGCAAACGGTGCGCCAAGTGTTGGTCGTCGACGATGATGACGGCGTTCGCACCGCAGTTACGTGGGCGCTCGAGGCCGACGGGTTCAGCGTGATTGCGGTCGAAGACGGGCTTGGCGCAATGGAAGTACTCGCATCGGCGCCACTGTCTCTTGTCGTGCTGGACCTCTCGCTCCCGGGGCTCGGCGGCTTGGACATCTTGAACCGCCTACGTACAGCAGAAGCCCGGGATGGAACGTGGCGTCTACCGGTCATAGTGCTTTCGGGGCGAGACAGTGAAATGGACCGGATCGTTGGCCTTGACCTCGGCGCCGATGACTACCTTGTGAAACCGTTCTCACCTGGTGAGCTTGCGGCCCGAGCCCGATCATTGCTTCGTCGCAGCGCAGAGCCCACTCACGGAGGGAAGCAAACCTTCAAACCCACCGGCTCTGGCGTGGAGATTGACTTCGAGGCCCGCAATGTTTGGGTCGAAGGAACGCCGGTTGAACTTGCGGCGAAAGAATTTGATCTGCTCGCTTACTTCATCGGCCATCCGCGTCGAGCGTGTCGACGAACTGAACTGTTGGCTGCGGTTTGGTCAAGTGATTCGGGTTGGCAAAACGAGTCAACCGTGACCGAACACGTCTACCGTTTACGAAGCAAACTCGAGACTGATCCGCAGAACCCGAAATGGTTGGTCACCGTCCGT
>JANMEI010000826.1:0-2640 GCA_031376865.1 Acidimicrobiia bacterium
ACTAAATACCAAAATTGCGCGGTTAAATAATCTCTTGCTCGATCGCACCGAACTACTAAAATCACTCAAAAAAGATCTGCGATCGCTCAAGCGCAAATTTAGCGACGAACGGCGGACAAAGATTACCAAAATCGATTCGCCCAAACTGGAACGAGCTGCTGCTAGTCGACTAGCCGCTACTAAAACCAAATCGCCAGAAGGCTTACCAGCCGAAGATCGCCTCTCTGCCAAAGAGCGGAAAATTAGAGCGCTTCCTGCAACTCAACTCCAAATTGTGCACATGTCGCCCGGTTCACCGTACCCAATGGGTTTCCCGCCCGAGGCAGCCTGATTATCGACGAACTGGGCGACATTCACGTAGAGTGACATTGCTTCCCCTCGGCCCGCTTCCCCCGCGTTCACGACCTTTCTGGCTGCTTGGCCAGATAACTGACCGGAGGGGCCACGATGCCGCAACGCACAACGGTGATCGGCGGGGCCCTCGCAGCCCAACTGCTTGGACTCGACGGGTTTTCAACTCGCGATTGGGAGAACCGTGACCCCACCGGCGCTGCTTGGCCCATTCTGTGGTGTGGCCGCCGATCGGCTCGCTCAGCGCCAAACGTGTTTCGAACCAGGAACTGGTTGGCCCCGTGCCTGCCTGGCGATCAATGGATTGCCCATCCGGCTGGTAATTCGGAGCCTCTTTCAGCGCCTCGATCAGTTGGGCGATCGGAACATCTCGCCGATCGAACGGATCGAACTGGCCATCGAAAGTGCTCTGCGACGGAACCTCATTACGTTGCAACAACTGCAATCGCTGTGCGGCCGGGTTGGCCGTGCGCTGCTCTTGCCACGCTGCTTGACCAACGAGGCGACGAACCGCCCACCGAATCGTTTGCCGAAACCCGAACCGTTCAGTTATTGCGAAGCCTCGGATACGTCACCTATCGGCAACTGCCGGTTCTGGTCGACGGTCGAAAGGACTACCGGATCGACCTCGTGATTGCGTTTGAACGAACCGAGCATCGACCGAAGTACTTCACGAGCGAGGTCGGCATCGGTGTCGAAGTAGACAGCCACCAATGGCACGAGGGACGGTCGTTTCGAACTGGGCGACATGAGACACAGCATCGGTAGCGAAATGTGTGCCGGTTCGTTGCGGGTTCTGGTCCAAACTGGTGGGCCCGTGTCACGACCGCTTCCCCTTCCTTCCCGCTCACAGCGGCTACTTGACTTAGTTCCGCCATCCCCACTCTCGTGGCCAGAACGGCTTCTTCGTCTTGCCGGGGCATATCTTTTTGTCTCGACGGGAATTGGCTTGATGATTCGGGCACGGTTCGGCGTCGCCCCTACCGACACGTTGATCAAAGGCTTCGCAGACACGGTCAACATCAACTTCGGGATCGCCTTTATCGGGATCTCGGCGGTGTTTTACTTGATCGGCTGGGCGATGGGATCGCCTCCCGGGCCAGGCAGCGTGGTGGGAAGTTTGTTGATCGGCAACGCCATCGACGTGATGTTGAGCTTTGTCGACGAGCCAACTTCGCTGGCGGTTCGAATCGGCTTTTTCGCAGTTGGCCTGGTTGGTGTCGCTATCGGGATCTGTTTGGCGATATCCACCAACCTGGGAGCAGGTCCAAGCGAAGTGGTGATGCTGGGACTCCACCGAAAAGGATTGCCGCTTGTTGCTGCGCGATGGATTGTCGATGCTGTGCAGATGGGTCTCGGTTTTCTTCTTGCCGGGCCGTTAGGAATCGGCACTGCGATCTTCCTTGTAGTGATGGGGCCAATGATCAAAGTTGGACTGCGCTGGCTCAAATATGCGTGATCCTGAAGCGCGACTCAACAGTCGGCGCTTGCTGTTGCCGACCATCACCTATCCCGAACAGCTACCGATCAGTCAACGTCGTGATGACATCCTGGCGGCACTAGCCGACAGCCGAGTGGTTGTTTTGGCCGGAGATACCGGTTCAGGAAAAAGCACGCAACTGCCCAAGTTGTTACTTGAGTCGGGCTGCGGCGAAGCCGGGCTGATCGGACACACCCAACCACGTCGTCTCGCAGCGCGCACCATCGCGGAGCGGCTGGCCGAAGAACTGGGCACCGAGGTCGGTGGAGCGGTTGGTTATGCGGTTCGCTTTACTGACCGAGTCTCTGATCGCACGCTTATCAAGGTGATGACCGACGGCATCTTGCTGGCCGAGCTGCAACGTGATCGCAACCTGGCGGCCTATGACGCCATCATCATCGACGAGGCTCACGAACGCAGTCTCAATATTGACTTCCTCCTTGGATACCTACATCAGTTGCGGGCCCGTCGACCGGACCTGCAAATCGTTATCACCTCGGCCACGATCGACACGCAACGCTTTGCTGACCATTTCTCCGTCGATGGAAAACCAGCACCCATCATCGAAGTGTCGGGCCGCACGTTCCCTGTCGAGATTCGGTACCAACCATTTGGTGAGCATCCCGAATCGCCCGAAGGTGACGACCGCGACCAAACCCAAGCCATCAGCGACGCGGTTGACGAGCTGTGCCAGGAAGGGCCCGGCGACATTCTGGTGTTTCTGTCGGGCGAACGAGAGATTCGAGACACTGCCGACGCGTTGAGTTCTGCGGCGAATGGCCGATACGACATCTTGCCGTTGTATGCGC
>JANMEI010000845.1:0-1631 GCA_031376865.1 Acidimicrobiia bacterium
ATGTCGCGGTCGCCCAGAAGAAGGGCCAACGAGTCGTGGTGTGCGCGCCCACCGCCCATCTCAAGCTTCAGTGGGCTCAGGCGGCCACCAAGTTTGGATTGCATCTCGATCCGTACTGGGCGTCATCATCTGGGCAACTCCCCTCCGATATGCATGGCATCGTCACCACGTATCAACAGGTATCGACCAGCGCAGCCGCGTTACGAAAACTCACTGCAGATGCGTTTGTAATCCTTGACGAAATTCACCATGCGGGCGATGATCGTGCGTGGGGCGACTCGGTTCGCAAGGCGTTCGAACCGGCGGCACAACGGCTCAGCCTGTCGGGCACACCGTTTCGGAGCGATACAACTGCCATTCCGTTTGTGACCTACAAACTGGAAGAAGCCGTGTCCGACTACGAATACGGATACGGCCATGCCCTTGTTGATGGTGGCGTCGTTCGACCGGTGTACTTCCCTCGCATCAACGGCTTCATGGAGTGGGTTGCCCCCGATGGCACCGTTAACGCAGCGAGTTTTGACGATGCGCTTGATCGCCAAGGTAGCGCTCAGCGTCTTCGCACTGCGCTGTCACCCCAAGGCGAATGGATTGGGCCGGTGCTGGGCCAAGCGCATCAGCAATTGATGGCGATTCGCCAACGTCACCCCGAGGCTGGTGGATTAATCATCGCCACGGATCAAGAACACGCCAATGCGATCGTCAAGGAGATGCAGTGGCGGCTGAAGCTCACCCCGACGCTGGCCGTTTCCGATGATCCGCAGGCTTCATCCAAGATCGCCGCGTTCGCCAATTCGACCGATCCGTGGATTGTAGCTATACGTATGGTTTCTGAAGGCGTCGATATTCCGAGGTTGGCCATTGGTGTGTATGCCACCACCACAACCACCGAGTTGTTCTTCCGTCAGGCCGTTGGCAGACTCGTGCGATGGTCGAACACCTGGGGCAAACGTCAGAAGGCATTCTTCTTCATTCCCGACGACCCTCGGCTTCGAACCTGGGCGTTCCAAATCGCCGATGCACGTCGTCACTCGCTTCGTAAGCGCGCTGAAGATGCTGGCGATGCATTCGATGGCCCGATCAACCTCGACGATGCTGCAGCACAACTCGACAAACAGCTGGGCGAAGATGAACAGCTGTCGTTGTTTTCTGCTCTTTCCGCGACCATGTTGGACGAGTCTCATATGGGTGTATTCGACGATGATTACGACGAAGTTGGTCGGGTCGACGAAGACGTGAACGACAGCGACGCACTCCCTGAGTTAGATCCGCTGACGCTCACCCTCGATGAACTCCTTCCGTTTGGTGATGGCACCACCTACGACCGGAGTCGCGCCGAAATCAAGGAAGAGCTTCGCTTGCGCAACGCCGAGGCCGCCCGAGAACTGGTTCGGTTTACCAACCGTGGCCACGCCCAGGTCAATTCCGAGTTGAACCGGATGAGTGGCGTCAAAAAGGTGGACGAGGCCACAGTTGATCAGCTGGAGCGACGGGCAGTCGCTGCCGAAAAGTGGCTGGCCAGCATGAAACGAATACCGATTCGGGGTTGAGAACCAGTTCATCCCAAAACATGCTGGTCATCCCAAAACATGCCGGTCATCCCAAAACATGCTGGTCATCCCAAAACATGC
>JANMEI010000022.1:0-2686 GCA_031376865.1 Acidimicrobiia bacterium
GCACCGGCGACGGAAACCGCACTTTGTTGGTGCCGTAGTTGACCCCCATTGCCACACCGTCGACCTGAAGGACCTGCCCAAGCAAGACCGGAGCGAGACTCAAGGTGAGATATCCATGGGCAATCGGCCCACCGAACGGGCCAGCTTTCGCCCGTTCTACGTCGATGTGGATCCACTGATGGTCGCCCGTAGCGTCGGCGAACAGGTTGACCTGTTCCTGGGTGACGTGGTGCCACTCGGAGTAACCCAGGTGTTGGTCTATGTGATCACGGATAGATGCAAACGGAATTCGAGCCATGCCCGCAGGATACCGCTCCCGGGCCCGCCATCACACTCGGGCGGCCAGCTGACCGCACGCAGCGTCAATCGACGTACCTCGATTGTGGCGAACGGTGGCCGTGACTCGCCGACGTTCGAGTTCATCACGGAACTGATGGACGTGCGCCAATTGCGATCCGACGGTGGGCCAACCAGGGGTTGGATTCAGCGGAATGAGATTGACATGTGCACCTAGGGATCTGGCGTACTCGGCCAGCTCGACGGCATCGGAGTATCGATCGTTGACATCCTGAATCATGGCCCATTCAAACGACAGGCGACGATGGGTAGCGTCGACGTACAATTGACAGGCCTCGTGGAGAACATCCAACGGATACGTACGATTGAGTGGAACCAATTCGTTGCGTAACTGATCGTTAGCGGCGTGAAGCGACACCGCAAGATTTACGGGCAGTGATTCGGCGGCCAGTCGCTTGATGCCCGGTACGACGCCCACCGTTGAGATAGTGAGGTGGCGTGCCGAAAGGTTGAGGTGCTGATGGATTCGCTCGGTGGCGCCCCAAACCGGTCCGTAGTTGGCCAGGGGCTCGCCCATTCCCATAAAGACCACATTGGAGAGGCGCCGTCCGGTGGACTCGGCATGTTGTCGTGCACGTACGACCTGCTCGACGATTTCTCCGATGCTGAGATGTCGGAAGAATCCGCCTTGACCGGTGGCGCAAAACCCGCACGCCATTGCACAACCCGCCTGTGTAGAAATGCACACGGTGGAGCGGTCAGGGTAGTGCATCAACACCGTTTCAATTCGGTGTCCACCTTCAAGTTCGAAGGCCCACTTAACTGTTGCACCATTGTCGCCGACTGATTCGGCCACCATGCGAAGTGACAATCGCATCTGTGCGGCGTCGGCGAGACGACTACGAAGTGCTTTCGGTAGGGTGCTGATATCGGCAGGTGCTGCGAGTTGCGTATAGAGGCCATCCCAAACTTGTTCGATCCGGTAACGCGGTTGATCAACGAGCAGCGTTTGGAGATCCTCACGGGTGAGGTCATATCGGGATGGAAGACGATGAGGCGACACGGCTTTGTCATCGGTCGATCTCGACCGACCAAAACTTACAGGAACAGCTGGAGTGGCAGGCTCCATGATTAGCGTTTTCGGCCTATAAACGCGGCAACGATGATGGCCAACGAGGCCAACGTGATAATGGCGAGAAATCCCTGCGAAGTCACGGGGCCAGGCTAGTTGCGTTATGGGCGGTTAATCATCCGGTTCAGTCGACGTTGCGTTTGAGCGATCGACCCGGCGATGAGATGAAGTTCTGCCGACAGTTGATCTCCGCGATCGGTGCCCTTCATGTTGTCGCCAATGCTGTCCAGTCGAGATGACAGGGTTTCCAGGGTAGAAACCACTGCGGACAATTCGGCAACAGGGAGCAGTGACATAGCCCCATTGTGCACGCAAAAGCCAGAACGCTCGCGCCGGTTAGCATGAGGGTTATGACTTCCGGCGAAGCGAGCAGCTCCCGGCCCGTTCGGGCTCGTGATGATCTCGTGGCACTCAGTGGCTATCACTCACCCCAGGTGGCCTGCACGATACGCCTCAATACCAACGAAAGCCCTTTTCCTCCACCGATGGCTTGGCAAGAGGCACTCGCCGACGAAGTTGCCTTGATCGACTTTCGTCGCTATCCAGATCGAACTGCTGGTGCGCTTCGGCGCGATCTTGCAACCCACCATGGTCTCGACGCCAGTCAAGTATTTGTTGCCAACGGTTCCAATGAAGCGATCCAAACCCTGTGTCTCACCTACGGTGGCGCTGGCCGATCGGTCATGGTCTTCGAGCCAACCTATGCAATGCACAGTCAAATTGCGCGTACGTCGGGTTCACGAGTTGTTGTGGGAGCACGAAACAGCCGGATGCAGATCGATATCGATCAAGCGCAACAACTGATCGCTGCTGAACAACCTTCTATTATTTTTGTCTGTTCACCCAATAACCCGACGGGTTTGATTGAGCCACGCGCCAACATCGAGGCATTGCTGGACATTGCGCCTGGTCTCGTTGTCGTCGACGAGGCATACGGTCAATTTGCGTCATGGTCGGCCATTGAAATGATCAGCGATCACCTGCCACTGTGTGTTTTGAGAACATATTCGAAGACGTGGGCAATGGCTGGCTCCCGCCTCGGATATGCGCTGGCCCCAGGGTGGATGATCGATGACTTCGACAAAGTGGTGCTTCCGTATCATCTCGATGCCGTCAAACAAGTCGCCGGTCGTCTCGCCCTCCGCCACGATATGGAAATGCGCACTCGCGTGGCTGAGCTTGTTACACAGCGAGCACTTGTTCTCGATCGACTTGCGACGCTCGATGTGGTGACGTGGGCTTCGCAGGCGAACTTTG
>JANMEI010000070.1:0-6711 GCA_031376865.1 Acidimicrobiia bacterium
GACAACGAGCGAGCGTTGGCGCGCGCCGGCGACGACCCCAAGGCCCGTCGGAAAGTCAAACGGTCCGAAGCACCAAAGGGTTTCGTGCACTGGGATGACAAAACCTTCGAGCGGCTCATTCAGGCAGAACCGGAACCGCTCGTCAGTCGTTTCAAGGTCACAGCCGATCTAGTGGCCTCGGTGCTGTCTCGTCCTGACGGCGCCCACGTGCTGAAGGATCTTTTGGCTACAAACCACGACACCGAAACCCGTAAGCGCACACACAAGCGGCGTGCAATTCATCTCTATCGTTCGTTGGAGGCGGCTGGCGTGGCGGAACGACTTCGAGATGCAGACGGAACCTGTGCTGGTGTCCGTATCGGCTCGTTGGTTGACGCCAGTGGATCCGAAGTTGAGCGGGTTCGGTTTACGTCGCCACTCGGACCGTTCGCAATCGAAGTCATCAGTAGTTTCGAAAAAGACACCGTGATTTATCCGCTCGACGTGGTGAGCGTTATTGAAGCGGTAATCGACAACCCTATGGCGATCCTGATTGCCCAAGAAAAGCAAGCACGATCGCAAGAGATCAATCGGCTGAAGTCAGAAGGCGTCGAGTACGACGAGCGAATGGCGCTGCTGCAAGAAGTCACCTGGCCTAAGCCGATGGGCGAAGAACTTCGTGACATGTTTTTGATTTACAAACAAGCTCACCCGTGGACCGAAACGTGGCCTGAGCCGAAGAGCATTGTTCGCGAGCTGCTCGAAACTGGTGAAACCTTTGCCAACTACGTCAAGCGGTACGGCATCGAACGCAGCGAAGGCTTACTCCTGCGACATCTGACCGACGTGTGGCGAGCGTTAGACAAATCGCTTTCAATTGAGGCGTACACCGAAGAAGTTGAAGATGTGATTGATTGGTTGGCCGCACTGATTCGTTCTATCGACGCCAGCCTGTTGGAAGAGTGGGAACGTCTAGCGGGGTTGGTTCCTGGCGATCGGGCCGCTCCAACAGCGCCGAAGATCGAAGCTGCGGGTCCACCCAAAGCATGGAAGACAGCGGTTCGAACTGCAGCCTTTGGTTGGGTTGAACTGTTGGCGCTCAAACGACATGATCGTTTGGCTGATCGCAGCGGTTGGACCCAGCAGCAGTTGTACGAAGCGATGCAGCCGTACTGGGCCGAGTTCGATTCGATTGGAACCGATGCCGCTGCTCGTTCGGCAACGTATTTCCAGATCACCGAAGAGGCCGATCGTTGGGTGATCACCCAACGACTGGCAGACCCGTTGCACGACGGGGCCTGGCGGCTCGTGATCGAAGTTCCGCTGGCTGAATCGATTGACACCGGTCAACCGATTCTGAGACTGGTGACGCTCGGGCAAATATAAATCAGCCCCCCGACGAAGAGACATCCCATGATGTTTCGTGACCGCTCGTCATTCCTGGGTAAATGCAGCACCAACTCCTTGGGCAAATCCATTTCAACGCCGATAACGTCACAGCATGGGGACGGTGGGAAACGCAGAATCCGCAAAGGAGTTCTTTGCCGACCCCGTGGTTTCCGGGCGTGTCTACTCGGCTCTCGTTGGAGGAAGCTCCATCGCCACTGCGCTCGTCAACTCCGATCTCACGATCGCCTGGGTCAACCAGAGCATTATCGACCTACTCGGCCATCCTTGGCACCACTTCATTGGTTTGTCAGCACTCGACTTGATCCATCCAGATGATGTGCCATCGGTGGCCGCACTGATCATGAACGAATTGGCCCAACCAGCCAACTACCTCGACCGGGCCGATCCCGCACGACTCAGTCTCAATCAACTGCGATTCAAGCACGCAACTCAAGGTTGGGTGCGGTTAGAAATGGCGGCGAACAACGAAACAGCAAACCCGAATGTGGAGGGCTTCCTGTTGCATCTTGTGGCCGGTGAACACCGGGCTGTGCACGACCAAGTGATGGAAGCGATCCTGCTTGGCCGTCCCACTGCTGACATCGCCGACATGGTTGTGGCAGCTGCCAATTCAGTGTTGGCAGAGGGTGAAGTCCTCGTTCAGATCGAAGGATGCCCGATTGACGACGATCGCCCATTGGCTCGACTTGCTGAACACATGTCAGAAACTGGAGCCTGCGAAGTCATCGAGGACACTCGTTCAATTTGGCGAGTGCCAGCCATCCTCGACGGCGTTGAAGTTGGAATGATTGTCGTGGCGGTAGAGGTACAACTTGGACTCACCATGTGGACCCAGGCAACGTTGACCCAACTTGCCAAGTTGGTGGCCCATGTTGCTCGACGAGACCAGCTCGAGCGACAGTTGTTGATCGAAGCATCATGCGATCCGTTGACAGGGCTGGCAAATCGCCGAACCTTTTTTCGTCGCACGGAATCGTCAAAACCGCAACGTCACGCGTTGCTGTGCATCGATCTCGATGGGTTCAAATCGATCAACGACAAGATGGGGCACGACATCGGCGATGCGGCAATCGTCGAAGCAGCAAAGCGGATCAGTGCTGCGGTCCGCCCCCACGATCTTGTCTCTCGCTTTGGCGGTGACGAGTTCACGGTGTGGTGCGCGCTCGATCAAGATGGCGAAGCGCGCGACATCGCAGAGCGCATCCGGGCGCGGCTGACCGATCATCCGTTCGCGATTCTTGATCACGTGGTGCAACTCCAAGCAACTATCGGGGTTGCCGTGGGAGACGTGAGCGAAGTTGATGATCTGTTGCGCCGTGCCGACCTGGCCATGTTGGGGCAAAAGCAACTTGGCAAAGGGCACATCACCTTTGCGTTGTCGAACCTCCCCAAAACCGGCTAGCGATCGCGTTTGGCCATAACGGGGTTGTTGCTCAGCCGAAGGAGCTCAGCCGAAGGTGACGCCCCACGGCCCCATTCCACGGACTTTGGTTGGCGTCACCCGGATAATGAACCCGGGAGGCGGATCCGCCATCGGCGGAAACTTAGTGTCGGGACCCACGTAGCGATGAGCGAGCCGTTGGAGTAACTCCGCTGCACCACCTTCAGTCACCCGAGCCGTTCCGTCAACCACGATGTAGTTCTGCATACCCATCTGGTTGCCATCGGCCTCGATCGACAGCGAGACCCGCGGATCACGACGAATGTTGGCAACCTTCTGGTCTTCCATCATTTTGCCGATAACGATTTCATCGCCCTTAGCGTCGATTGAAGTGCTCTAGGTTTGCCTGGTGGAGGGCATGCGGGAAGAGCATTGCGTTGGCATTCAGTACCTAGAAGCTGCGACCGTGCTGCTCCGACGAATCCGCAACGCCCACCCCACCGCGGGTTTGTATGAAGCTGCGGACCTCCACTGGTGGTGGCGCACACCGCGTTCCACTGACAACATTGGTCAGCTCTTCTGGTTCGATGCTGCAGGTCGTCCCGAAGCAGCAGTGATTCTCACGCAGTGGGGCGATACGCTTTCGCTGCAGCCCATCGTGATGCCCGACGCAACTCCTCAGTGGGTCACTCACGTCATTGAGCGGGGGCTGGCTCATGCCAGTGAACTTGGTTACGAAACCATTGAGGTGATGGTCGATCGCGCCGATCAGATCGCGCGTGAGGTGTTGGCAGGCCACGGATTCGCCAACAGCGATGGCAGCACAGACGATGTCGAAACCTGGTTAGTTGCCGAGAATCGACCGAAGATCAGCTCGTTACACGGCGACTATCGATTGTGCACACGCCTTGACACGATGCAGTTTCCACATCACATGATTCAGCGAAATGGGCCCGATGTCGAAACGCGTCTTCGTCAAACGTCGCTCTACCGCCCCGATCTTGACCTTGTGGTGGTCCATGGGGGTAGCAGCAACGAGTCATCGTGGAGCGTCGCCGCGTACGGAATGTTCTGGTTCGATCCGGAAACTTCTACGGGTTTGGTTGAACCTATGCGCACACATGATGATCATCAACGAAAAGGATTGGGTCGCCACGTACTCACCACCGGCATCGACCGACTTGTTGCAGCGGGCGCAACTCGTATCAAAGTGATCTTCAGACCGAATAATCCCGCAGCGCGAAATCTGTACCTCGGCGTCGGATTCCAACCAGTCAAGGAAACCGTTGTGCTGACCCGCACGGGACGAGATGTAGGACAGCGATGAAGTTCGTCCGCACTCAGCTGTGTGCGGCAATGTGGTTGGCGATTGCGGCTGCTGGCATCGCGTCGTGTGGAGAGTCTCCGTCAGCGCTCTGCGAAAAAGAGAGTCCGATGCAGGGGAACGTCGTTTCGGCAACTTCTTCAGATGGTTCGGCTGCTGGAATGCTGTTTCTGCCACACGAACCTCCGATCAAGGCCGGTGAAGAAGTGAAAATCGTGTGGCGGGTGACCGGCAAGGGTCCGCTTTCACTTCGATACTTTGATCCAAGCGGAGCAGAACGTCGGCTGACGTTCGGGCCCGCTGAGCATCTCGACTCAAACTTCAACAGACCCGGAGATGAGTGGGGTGCCGGTTCTCAATTTGACCAACGCGGCTGTTGGCACATTCAACTGTCCCGAACAGGAACCACCGCCGATGCGTGGCTAGCCGTGCAGTAGCGGCTCAAGGCCAAGAGACGAGCGAAAGGACGCGCTGCAGCAGTGGCGGTCGCTGCGATCTCTGCTGCGGAAGAATCAAAGTGGCGATTCCAATGGCAACTGCACCGCAGTCAGGTATCGGGTTGTCACCAACCATCAAGCATCGATCCGCTGGAGCGGTGATCGTCTGAAGTGCTGACTCAAACATCTGCTTGTGGGGCTTTGTTACGCCGACTTCACACGAGATCGCGAACCCGCTAATGCAGTCGAGTAACCCGAGAGCATCAAAGTACGGACGTAAATCGATGTGAAAGTCGCTGACAATTGCGATCTCGACACCGTGATCGTTAAGCGCACGTATCACCTCAGCGGTTTCGGGATAGGTTCGATACGTGCTGAGGTCAGAGTACGACCGTTCGATCTCGGTAGCCAGCTCAGCGTCGATTCCCGCCAACTCGCAGATCAGCAGCTTCGTTTCTGCATGGTTCGCAGCCGATAGATCACAGCGTTCATCGGCCTTGAGCGCATCTGGATGAGTTTCGGCTTTACGGACCGCAGCCGACAGCCTTGATACGGCACCCTCATCATGAGTTCGGCCGAGGCGTTGAAGAATCGGCTCGAATCGAGCCTCCTTTGTGGGGTATTCGACGAGCGTTCCGCACCAGTCGAAAAGCACAGCGTCAAAGGATCGATCCGCATCGGCCACGGACCGACCCTACAACGCGCGCTCTGGCAGACTGAAACAGTGGAATCGCTCGATCGAGTTCGCTCGTTGTTCTTGGAAGCGTTTCGGTGGACGGACGGGCATGCAGACTTCTCGTGCGTGTTTCGGTCAAGCGAACTCATGTCGTCGTTGGGTCCAGCAATGGTTTCGCCATTTCGAGCTGCCGACATCACTGCCGTTGTCGGTACTGAAGCTCGGGGATTTGTCTTCGGGGCAATGTGTGCCAACGCGCTCGGCGTCGGGCTGGTCCTTGCTCGAAAGCCAGGCAGTATTCACCCAGGCAACAACGTCGTCACCACATCCGATCCAGATTGGCGGGGACGGCGAATCACTTTCGAGATCTCACGCATTCTCGGACCAAGCGATCGAGTGTTACTCGTAGACGACTGGATCGAGACAGGAAGCCAAGCTGACGCGGTTCGCCGTGCCATCGAGATATGCGGGGCAGAGTTTGTCGGAACGAGTGTCATCGTCGATCAAACGACACCCTCGAGACGCTCTGCTCTTCGCGTTTCGTCCTTGGTCAAAGCGACTGAGCTCCCACCTGACACTGCGGGTCGTAACTGAATTGTTTTCCAGAAACATTTGTTCGTTTTTGGTTGACATACGAAACTCTTGTCGACCGACCCTTCGGACTCGCTCCGCTCGCCACTCGATCAATCGAACTGACGTTCGTCTACCATATGTGCATGGAGATGGCGATCCACACAGACACCGGGCCAGCGGCACTGGCTGCAGCGTTGGAGCAGTATCAGGCTGAGCATGCCAGTCAGTGTTGTGAAACTGTCCTGGGCGATTGGGCCGGGCTGGTCCTGGATCCGGCGGTTGTGGTTGGGTGGAATCCTGATCAATCACGTGATGGGTTGATCATGTTGGAACGACTCAGCCGGTCGATTGCTGCTGTGAAAGTCGTGCTGGTCACCCAGTTGGAAGCTGGGCGTGACACCACCGCTGCGATCATCCGCGCGACCGGTGTCTCAACCAGTCAGGCACATGAACTGCGACGGGCCGCGAAAGTCGTTGCCTCCCATCCCAACGTGCTGAATGACCTTGCTGCTGGTTCGTTGTCGACCGAGCATTTAGCGAAAGTGTCGCACCTCAAACCCGAACTTGCTGCTGAACTACTGGGCGCCGTCGATGGCAAGTCGGCAGGTGACTTCCGCCGGTTTGTTGACGAAACCCGAGTGCAACGCGAATCGTCGACGGTGTCCGAAGAACACCACAACAGTCGCAGCGTCAAACTTTTTCGGAAACGAAACGGATGCATCGGCATCAACATCGTGCTCCCACCCATAGAAGGCAACGAACTCGCCAACACGCTGCGCGCGATAGCCGACCATATGCCGGTGATGTTGTCAAGGGGTTTCGTACATGTCGTCGATTTTGTTGGCGGCGGTGAAGTATTGGTCGGCGACGGTGCGGTCGGCGATGCGGGCGTAGACGAGGGTCATTCGCATGGATTTGTGGCCGAGCATGG
>JANMEI010000110.1:0-1007 GCA_031376865.1 Acidimicrobiia bacterium
GGTCGTGGCCCGGTTGCCACCGTCATTGTCGAAAAGGGCATGCTGTCGGTTGGTGATCCAATCGTTGCCGGCCCGGCCTGGGGTTCAGTACGAGCACTTATTAACGATAAGGGCGAGCAGGTCAAATCTGTTGGTCCATCAACACCGGTTCAGGTGCTCGGTTTGTCGATGGTGCCTGGCGCCGGCGACGAACTGCGTGCTGCACCAAACCTCAAGATCGCCAAGATGGTCGGCGAATCACGAGAAACCCGTCAGCGTTTCGCCGGTCTTGCCGGTTCGGCTGCAGCAACCAGTGGTGGCGTCAAGCTCGAAGACCTCTTCGAACAGATCCAGCGTGGCGAAGCAGCAACACTCAACTTGGTGTTGAAGGCCGACGTGCAGGGATCCTTGGAAGCACTGACGTCTTCGTTGAAGAAGTTGGAACGCCCCGAGGTCAAGATCACGTTTGTGCATCGTGCTGTTGGTGGCATCACCCAGTACGACGTGCAATTGGCCGCCACCACCGGGTCAACCATCATCGGCTTCAACGTGCGCCCCGACCGCAAATCACGCGCCTTTGCTGACGAGGAAAAGGTACAGATCCGTACTTACGACGTCATCTACAAAGTGCTCGAAGATATGCAGTCCGCCATGCTCGGTCTGCTGAAGCCCGAGTTCGAAGAAGTCGTCACTGGTGAAGCCGAAGTGCGCGAGGTGTTCAGCGTGCCAAAGATCGGCGCGATCGCCGGTTGTATGGTCCGCAACGGTTCCATCACCCGTGGTTCCAAGGTCCGCTTCCTTCGCGAAGGTGTGGTCATCTGGAAGGGTGCCATCCAATCGCTGCGTCGCTTCAAAGACGACGTGCGCGAAGTCCAAACGGGCTTCGAGTGCGGTATCGGCTTGACAGACTTCAAAGACCTCAAGGGTGGCGACATCATCGAAACCTACGAAGAGCGAGAAATCGCCCGCACGTAACTTCTGTGTTGGTCGAGTGCCCGAATCTTGTGCAACTTTGCACAAGATTCGGG
>JANMEI010000114.1:0-1937 GCA_031376865.1 Acidimicrobiia bacterium
GCTACACCGAGCGGGCACATCAGTTAGCGGCCGCCGAATCACTCGTGGGCCCATTGCGACTGATCGAATCGGTTGATCAGCTTGATGCCATCCAAGACCCGGTGGTGTTCCGTCGCGCACGTCACGTCGTGACCGAAAACGAACGAGTTCGCCAGTTTGTACGTGCACTTACCGAGTTGTCTGGCGCAGCGCTGAAGATGCGTCTTGGTGAGTTGTTGGTGGCCGGGCAGGACAGCTTGCGAGAAGACTTCGAAAACTCAACCCGGACGGTCGATGCCTGCGTGTCGCGCCTGATGGCTATACCGGGTGTCATAGGTGCACGTATGACCGGCGGAGGATTCGGTGGATGCGTCGTGGTGCTGTGCGAACCTGGAGCAGTCACCGAGGGTTGGTTAGTGCGACCATCCGTTGGCGCGCGCTTGCTCTAAGCCGTTACATCTGGTCGAGCAGTTGTTGCTTCTTTGCGTCGAACTCGGCTTGGCTGACCACGCCACGCTGACGTAGGTCGTCAAGTTTCTCGAGTTGCTCGGGCACACTCAGCTGACGCTGACCGGCCATGCGATCCATGTCGCGAGCTTGGTTACGTTCCATCTGTCGATAGATCTCTCGTTGCACATCGGCAGGCTTCGACATGTTGGAGAACACCGCCCGTCCATCTTCGCCGCCAGACTCGACCACCAGGTCACCGCTGCCGGTCATGCGCTCGCCAACACTTTGCGTACACGAGATGTTGTTGATGCGATCCAGCGGGATTTCCATCGTGCTTTTTGCGATGAGACCTTTGCGGGTAATCAGGCGCTGACTGGTGAGCATCAGGACATCTCGGCTCCAGACCAGCCACTTGCGCAAAAAGTTCAACGCGGCGATCGCAGGGATGATGACCGCCGCCCAGGTGATCCATCCGTTCTTGTCCCGAGCACCAGGATTCAGCAATTGAGCTGCGGCTACCCCACCAATTGCAGCGATCAGGGCGACACTGCCGACAGCAAAGAGGTACTTCACGTGCGGTCGCCGGGTCAGGACAATCGTTTCTTGGTCGTTCAGGAACCGCGGTTTAGCCATGCCGACAGCCTACGAGACCCTCTGGCGAGATTGTTGGTTCGAATATTGGGTATATTTCCCCTGAAACCGAATCACACGCGTGTCGTTTTGTCATACCCCCTCCCGTAGTCTGTCTCCATGTCCCTCACCGACACCCAACCCCGCACCAGGTCAGGCAGTTCGCCCGACCTGTTGCAGGGTCTCAACGAAGCCCAAGCGCTCGCTGTGGTGTCGCCCCATTTACCGCTCTGCATTTTGGCCGGAGCCGGTTCCGGTAAAACCCGGGTACTCACCCGCCGGATCGCCCACCGCATTGCCGAAGGCTCCGCCGCTCCGCAACATACGCTGGCCATTACGTTCACCCGAAAAGCAGCTGGCGAACTCACCAAGCGGCTCACCTCACTTGGTGTCCGCGACCGGGTCGCTACCGGCACCTTTCACTCGGTTGCCTACAACCAGCTCCGCCAGTACTGGACAGAAAAGGGCATTGCGGCACCAACGCTGACGCAGTCGAAGCTACGTATCCTCATGCCGCTGGTCGCCCAACGCGCCCAGGCTGGCCCCGGCGCTGCGGTGCAACCAGCTGACCTTGCGAGCGAAATCGAGTGGGCCAAGGCTCGCCTGATTCGCCCCGAAAACTATGTCGCCGAAGCGACCCGCCAAGGCCGCCAACCTCCGCTCGGCGCCGAAGCCATGGGCGAGCTGTATCGCCGGTACGAGGCCGACAAACGCAAGCGGGGCATTGTCGATTTCGACGACCTGCTGATGCTCACCGCCGAAGCAATGGACGCCGATCGAGAGTTTGCCGCCCGGCAACGTTGGCGTTTTCGGCATCTCTTTGTTGACGAGTTTCAAGACGTCAACCCGGCCCAGGCGCGCTTGCTCGATGGTTGGCT
>JANMEI010000125.1:0-13079 GCA_031376865.1 Acidimicrobiia bacterium
GTGAAACTGAACGATCACACGGACAGCGCGTCTGGCCTGTTTAGCTCGTTGCGCGAGATTGGATATCTCGGGCCTGTGACATTCGATGGTCGTCGCACGGGGTCGACCCCGAATAATGCAGCGAAAAATGCGAGCGCAGCATTGGATGCCGCGCTCGGAACGTGAAGCTAGCGGTTTAGAGCGGCCTCAACCAGCCACACGAACGAAGGATCTGGGTGGGACACCACTAGTTCTGGATGCCACTGCACCGCAAGCACCTGATGCTCGCGGATTTCCGCTGCTTCAATCGTGCCATCGGTCGCAAACCCCGTGGCAACAACGCCGTCACCCAGTCGACCTAGCGCTTGATGATGAAGCGAGTTCACTCGACAGTGAGAACCATATGCACGCGAAGCAAGTGATCCATCGGTGAACGCAACTTCATGGACCAACGAATCGGGAGCAACGTCCCACGCCGCGTGATGATCGCCAACTCCAGGCTCGATGTGTTGCACCAATGATCCGCCTGTGGCAACGTTCAACACTTGCATCCCACGACAAATCGCAAGAATCGGAACCCCAATCCCGAGTGCCTTTGCGACCAATGCGATTTCAACTTCGTCGCGACTGTCGTCAACTCCGTAAACAGTGGGATGGGCTGCTTCGCCATAGCGAGCTGGTGAGACATCCGCCCCACCGGTGAGCACCAATCCGTCGACGTAGTCCAACACGTCAAGTGCAGCAACGGTGCCCGGCATAAAGACTGGTGTCCCGCCGGCGGCTGCGACGGCGTCAGCATACGAACCGCAGTGGATATCAAATGGAACATCTTTGAAGTTCTCAGGAATGCCGGTGCGGAACGCTGAGCCGTCCCAACGGCGGCCACTCATGGCGATCAATGGCTTTCTGGAGGACACGGTCACACCTGAAAACCTAACCGCTGCTCGTTCAACTGGCTAGCCAATGTCAACAATTGGTATGGTACCGAACGATTTTTGTCGAAGCAGCAAGCACGGAACCACTTTGCTTTGTATATTTGATCAAACACCAAGGGGAACCCAATGAAATCAGTACGTTTCTTTGTTTTAGCCAGCACAGCAGCACTGCTTGCTAGTTGTGGCAGCAGCGCAAAATCCGACAGCACGGTTGCCCCCGAAACTGTGGCGATCGAGAGTTCTGCCGTGGCTGATCCGGCGGCTGATCCGGCGGCAGTTGCAGGTGACTGCGCGTTGGACGAACCACTCAAGATTGCGTTCGCAGCTGACTTCAACCTCGGGGCTATCTCAGATAAGCCTGCATCCGCAGTTGCCAAGTACATCATCGATACCCAGAACAAAGCTGGTGGTGTTGGTGGCAAACCCATCGAATACGAAATCAAACAGATCTCTGCTGACCCAGCCGACTATCCAGCCGCACAACGCGCGGTGCAAGAGCTGATCGACGGTGGGGCCGACATCATCCTCGGTCCTCCGTTCAGTGATTATGGCAACCCGCTCCTCGAAGTCACGAAGGGTGAAAAGCCGGTGTTGTTCGTTGGTTCCACGGAAACGGTTCTTCCCGACCCGTCTCGAGGTGCATTCCTCGTGTCATTTAACGACAAGGTCCAAGGTTCCGCCGCTGCAGAGTTTGCTACCACCAAAGGCTTCAAAACAGCGGTCACCATTTCGTCCAACGAAATTCCATACACCAACATTCCGCAGGCTGCGTTCACCGAGGTCTTCACCAAGGCAGGTGGCAAGGTCGAAAAGGACCTGTCGTTCAAGTTTGGCCAGACCGACTTTTCGTCGCAAGTCAACGAGATAAAAGGCATGAGCCCACAACCCGATGCGATTTACTCATCATTCTTCCTCCCCGAGGCCGGCGTGTTCTTGAAGCAGCTTCGTGCGGCTGGCGTGAAGTCTGTCGTGATCTCAGCTGATGGTTTCGATGCCAGCGTGATCTCGTCGATTGGCGCCGATGCTGAAGGAGTGTTCTACACAACTCATACCTTCCCCTCAGCTGACAATGGTGTGCAGAAGTTGCTGGACGACTACGCAGCAGCGGGCGGCGAAAAGGTCGAGACAATTGCGTTCGTCGCCCTGGGCGCTGACGCCACTCAAATTGCCATCAAGGCAGCAACCGACGCATGCACCACAGATGGCAAGAAGCTGATTGAAACGATCAGCAAGCTGTCAGGCACGTTTAGCACCGGCGATGTGTCCTATGCCGGAACTAACGGCACGCCAAACCGGAAGGTCACGATTCTGACCATCAAAGACGGTAAGCCTGCCCTAGAAACGGCCTTCGCTCCGAAGGTCGTGGCTCCCTGATCCGGACTGTGCAGAAAGGTCTTCGCGCCGATGTTGGTGGTTGATCACCTCACCACCAAGTACGGAGCGCTCACCGCCTTGCGAGACGTGTCGCTACAGATCAACCAAGGCGAGTTAGTGGCCCTCGTCGGACCAAATGGTGCAGGCAAAACCACGTTGCTTTCTTCCATCGTTGGCTTACTCAAACCGGCCAGTGGGAGCGTGACCTTTAACGGCACCAACACCACGGGAAACGATCCAGCTTCGCTCGTAGCTCAAGGATTGGCGTTGGTGCCGGAGCGACGACGGATCTTCAAAGATCTGACGGTCAAAGAGAATCTGATGTTGGCTTCGGTCACTCAACCGAAAAACCTACGGGTAAACCGTCTGAACGAGATGGCCGCCCTCTTTCCCATCTTGCGCAGCAAGTGGGATGTGTCGGCCGGATACCTGTCGGGTGGCCAAGCGCAGCAGCTAGCGGTTGCTCGAGCGCTGATGAGCGATCCGAAAGTGCTGCTGCTCGACGAGCAATGCCTCGGACTTGCCCCCACCATGGTCGATGTCATTTTTGATCTGTTGGTGGCCCTCAAATCGCAAGGTCGAACCGTGCTGGTGATCGAGCAGCAAGCCCAACGAGTGCTTGGAATTGCTGATCGAGGATACGTGTTGCGAACCGGGTCGATCGTTGCTGAAGGGACTGGAGCCGAACTACTTGCCGATGGCCAGTTGTTTGCGTCGTATGTCGGAGGTCATCAGTAATGCAGCTGATCCAAAATCTGATCGACGGACTTGGCGTTGGCAGTACGTATGCGCTGCTCGCAATTGGTGTTTCCATGCTATTCGGAGTCATGCATCTCGTGAACTTCGCTCATGGCGAATTGCTGACGATCGCTGCGTACACGATGTACTTCTTGCGTGATCGCAACGTGTCGTGGATCATCGTCATCCCGGTTGCCATCGTCGCAGCAATTGCTCTGTCGGTAGCTGTCGAGTTTGTGGCGTTTCGACGGGTTCGAAACGCAAGCGCGTTTACGTTGTTGCTGACCTCGTTTGCGGTTGAGATCCTGTCGCATTCGATCTGGCGGATTTGGCAGGGGAGTAAGCAGAAGACGTTCCAGGCCCCGGAGATTGCATTCACGACGTTTACGGTTGGTGGATTGACCATTGAATGGTGGGACGTCATCTCTATCGGTGTCGCGATCGTTGCCTTCAGCATTACCGGGTGGGTACTACAGAAGACACTCTTTGGCATATCGTTGCGAGCAGCAGCTGAGGACTTCGATGCGGCGAGGTTGATGGGCGTCAAAGCCAACCGTGTTATCTCGAGCGCATTCGCCTTCGCGGGATTGCTGGCAGGTGTTGCCGCCACGTTGTTTCTTCTCCGCCGAGGGTCGGCTGACCCTCGAATGGGAGCCGATCCGCTGCTGAAAGCCGTCATTGCAGCAATCATCGGTGGGCTTGGCAGCTTGAAAGGCGCAGTCATTGGTGGCTTGGCACTCGGCGTGGTTGAGGTGTTTACCCGGTCGTTGCTCCCGTCAGGCATCGAGGGCCTCACCGATGCGTTCGTGTTCGTGATCATCGCCGCGTTGTTTGTCATTCGACCCCAGGGCCTGTTCAACGTGCAGTCAGCAGAGCGAGTCTGATGAGCCGAGTGTCGGATCCAACTCGACGTAACGAAGCAGCAGCTTCGTTCATCGGTAACTGTTTGCTGCTCGGTGGCATTGTCGCCGCCACGTTGATCTATGCAAGTGGTGGTGGCTCATCTCGCAGCGCATTGCTGACCAGCATGCTGACCAACCTGGTGCTAGTGATCGGATTTCACATCTTCATCGGCAACACCGGGGTGCTGTCGTTCGGCCATCTGGGGCTGGCCTCGATCAGTTCCTATGTGATGGCACTGCTCTCCATTCCGCTCGCTCGCAAAGCGGTGATCTTGACAGCCAAAGCACCATTTGGAGTTCGAGCTGTTCATCTAGATGCGCGCATAGCATCGGTTGTTGGCATTGCAGTCGCCACGTTGGTCTCGGTCCTGCTTGGCTTAGTGGTGGCGCGTACATCAGGTCTGGCTGCCACGATGATCACGCTGGCGCTGTTGTTTGTGGTGCTGCAGGTGGCAGACAACTGGAAAGATCTCACCAATGGCACCGGAGGGTTGTCGAGCGTTCCTCGTCTTGAAGGTAACGCATGGCCACTTGCGGGTGCGGTGGCTGCCGTTGCGGCTGCTGTGTGGTTCCGCACCTCCAAGAGTGGGCGGCTGGCGTTAGCGACTCGCGAAGACGAGTTGGCCGCGTCTGCAATGGGCATCGATGTGTTTCGCCCTCGCCTGGTCGCATTCGTCGTGAGCGGAGCCGTTGTGGCGTTGGGGGGCGTGTTGCAAACCCAATCTATTGGTTCGCTCGGACCGCGTCAGTTTGCGTTTGAGCCGACCATTTTGATCATGGCGATGTTGGTGGTTGGTGGAATGAGGACGGTGACCGGCGCAGTTATCGGCACCGCCTTCATCACGTTCGGCAAAGAAATCATGCGGTTTCTGGGTGACGGGCCACAATTCCTTGGCGTGCGTTGGCCGAAGGTAGAAGGTCTACCCGACTTGTTCCTAGCCGCGGCTCTCCTGTTGGTCCTGTTGACACGTCCCGGCGGACTCATGAACGAATTCGACGTAGGTGCGTTGGTTCGACGTTTGCTGGAGAGATTCCGCCTTGGTCAACCGACATCAACTGCTGTGGTCAGCGATGGACATCGTTTGGCTCCTACTGACGCGTCGCTGGTCGCAGACGATGTGGGCATCACCTTCGGAGGTTTTACTGCCGTTGACGGAGTGTCGTTTAACGTTGCCAGCGGAACTATTCACGGCTTGATTGGGCCTAACGGTGCGGGCAAAACCACAGTAGTAAACCTGCTCACCGGGATTTATGAGCCCACCCGAGGTCGGGTCACACTGGGCACATCCGAGGTGACGGGTTCGCCGCATGTACGTGCCCGCCAGGGGATCGCCCGAACATTTCAGAACCTGCGCGTGTTTGGGTCCTTACCGGTTCGCGAGAACATCGCAGTGGCCGATCTTGTCGCCACCGAATACCGTCCGCAGCGAAGTGGTGGGCCAGGAGTCGATGAACTATTAGCTTTGTCGGGTCTGTCCGATCTTGCCGATCGACCAGCATCAACGCTTGACTACGGAAACCAACGCCGCTTGGAGATCGCACGAGCTGCTGCGTTACGGCCCGACTTTTTGCTGCTTGATGAGCCAACGTCGGGTATGAGCGAGACCGAGTCCTTAGCAATGGTTGATCATGTTCGAAAGATCGCTTCAGCAATCGGTGCCGGCGTGTTGGTGATTGATCACGATCTTGGGTTCATTACCAACATCTGTGACCGGATCACGGTGCTCGATCAGGGACGGGTGATTGCCGAAGGAACACCTGCCGAAATCCAACGTGACCAGCGCGTAATCGATGCCTATCTTGGGTCATCCGCAGCTACTTCCGTAGACGTTCCATCAGACGATCAATCCAGTTTGTAGGTGTACCTATGGCAACAGCAAAGCGAATAGTCAAACGGGAACGTTTCGGTGAAGAGATGGCCGGCGAATTGCGGGACATGATTCTCTCCGGACAACTCGCCCTGGGCCAACGAATCGATCAAGACGCATTGGCCGAGCAATATGGCATGAGCCGGCTTCCAGTTCGCGAAGCACTGATTGCGTTGGAGCAAGAAGGCCTCGTGATAAACACCCCTCGACGCGGTGTCTACGTGGCTGATCTCACACCAGAAGACGTGGTTGACCAGTACGAGGTATACGGGCTGATCGCCGGGATGTCTGCAGCGAAGGCAGCCGAGCGGTTGTCAACCGAAGAGATCGCAGCACTGCGAACCGCGCATGAAGCATTCGTCAAAGCGAAAGGTGGTAAAGCCCAACAGCGCGCCAATGAAGAGTTTCACCGGATCATTAATCGGCCCGGTGGTCGCCAACTGCGCTCAACGCTTGGCCGACTGTCTCGAAGTTTGCCATCGCATCACTACTTGTTCGACAGTCAGTGGGCAAAGCTCGCTGCACATCATCACGAACAGGTGTTGATTGCTATCGAGCGACGCGACGTTGCTCGTGCCCGAGCAGCGATGGTCGAGCACCTGGTGGCTAGCGGTCATCAAGCGGTGGCCGCACTGAAAGCCAAGGGCTTCTGGAAGCAGAGTTAATCGCCAGCTGAACCCAACTGTGGCTATTGGTCGGTCTCGGTTTACGGTTAGATGTGGGAACAGTCGACCTTCACGTGGTGTGGTTTAAACGCGACTTGCGCGTCCGCGATCACGAGCCATTGACTCGTGCCGCCGAGCGGGGTCCGGTCCTTCCGCTCTACATCGTTGAGCCCGATCTGTGGCGACAGCCAGACAGCGCCGCGCAGCACTACGCAGTCATTGAACAATCGTTGACAGAGTTGCGAGCGACCTTGTCGAAACTTGGTTCGCCATTGATCGTGCGGACGGGTGAGGCAGTAACAGTGTTTCAACAGCTGATGCGAGAGTCAGAAGGTTTCGCTCACATTTGGGCACATGAAGAGACTGGCAACAACTTCACCTACCGGCGGGACCGAGCCGTCTTGCGATGGGCCCGGGCTAGCGGAGTGGCAGTGACCGAGATCCCGCATGATTTTGTTGTCCGTAGATTGACATCGCGAGATGATTGGTCGGCAATCGCTCGCGAACGTATGGCACAACCGATATTCGTGCCGCCCGCAAAACTGAATCCCGTGGCGCTGCGCAATGGGTCCACTCTGGAGCCGGGTCCGATTCCGACGGTGGCCGAACTTCACCTCAGCCCTTCTCGATCAGTTGCGCCAAATGAAGCGGGAGAGATGGCCGGCCGCCAGACGATGAAGTCCTTTCTCGAGACTCGGTGTGTCGGGTATGAACGCAATCTCTCGTCGCCGATCACCGCATGGGATGGCTGCTCTCGACTGAGCACTCATCTGACCTATGGGACCGTGTCGCTGCGAGAAGTGATCGGTCGAACCCGACGTGCGGCTGGGCTGAACCCGTCTTATCGGTTCTCGCTGAAAGCATTTGAAGAGCGACTGCACTGGCGATCGCATTTTGTACAGAAGCTTGAGGATCAACCATCGTTAGAGACAGACAGTTACGTGTCAGGGTTCGATGAATTGCGCTTGGATCCAGCCTCCAATGCTCTCGCTGCGGATCGCCTTGAGGCATGGATGAAGGGAAAGACGGGCTTTCCGATGATCGACGCCTGTATTCGTTCGTTAAACGAAACGGGTTGGATCAACTTCCGAATGCGAGCGATGTTGATGTCGTTTGCATCGTATGACCTGTGGCTCGACTGGCGTGCAACCGCTCCATATCTGGCTCGATCATTCGTGGACTACGAGCCTGGAATCCACTACCCGCAGGTTCAAATGCAAAGTGGAACGACGGGCATCAACACGATTCGAATCTATGACCCGGTGAAACAGGGACTTGATCACGATCCAAACGGAGACTTTGTTCGCCGATGGGTGCCTGAACTTGGCGGCATCGACGGGGCTGCGGTTCACCAACCGTGGCTGCTGGCCGACACGTTTTGGGGAGTACCCAACGGATACCCGCCACCGATTGTGAACCATGCAGATGCTGTGGCCCATGCCTGGTCGTCTGTCGACCAGATTAGGCTGCGCGCTCGAAAGTCTGGCGAATCAGCAGCAATCCATGAGCAGCACGGAAGCCGTCGACCAAAAAAAAGATGAAGCGCGTCTATCGGTAACAAAACGGGGCCTTCTATCTTCTGCGTCGCACCAATATTTTTCATCTATTCCTCATGCAGATTCGAAAGCCGTTACTGTTCAGTCAGATTGTCTGCTTTTTTTCCTCCCATTGATCGTCCGAAAGGCCACAAACCACCATGTTCCTAGGCGCTGCTGTCAATATCCAAACGTTGTCAGAGAACCAATATTCTTTGATCTACAACCTCTTTTCCCTCGTGTTTGCTGGAATGGCGTTTACTGCTCTGTTCCTGCTTGTCTCCCGTAGTTCAGTCCTCCCCGCCTACCATTTAGCGGTTACCACGTCAGCGATGGTGTGTGCAATCGCCGCCTACCACTACTTCCGCATCTTCGACAACTTCCGCGAGTCATATCCCGCTGCGGCTAACGGCACTCATCAATTGTCGGACATCAAATTCAACGAGGGTTACCGCTACGTGGACTGGTTGCTGACCGTCCCGTTGCTGTTGGTGGAAACCATTGCGGTGCTTGCGCTAGCCAAGTCGGTACAGAAAAGCTTGCTCGTCAAGCTGGTTCCAGCTGCCATTGCCATGATCGTGCTTGGCTATCCGGGTGAGATCTCGAACGAAAACGGTCCACGAATCATCTGGGGTGCATTGTCGGCCATTCCGTTTGTCTACATACTGTTCGTGTTGTTCAAGGAACTGACTGCCTCGCTTGATCGTCAGCCTGGTGAAGTGAAGCACACCGTGTCGATGTTGCGCCTTGCCATCCTTGGCTTGTGGGGCGTGTATCCGATCGCGTATCTGTTTCCGATTATCGGCGGAGACTTCTTTGGAGGGGCTGGCGGATTCGTGTTGCGTCAAGCTGGCTATTCCATCGCCGACATTCTGGCCAAAGCCGCGTTTGGCCTCGCCATCTTCAAGATTGCTCGGGTGAAGAGTGCCCACGACGACCCAACGTTCGCTACATCTCACTGATTTCACTTGAGTGATCTGGGGCGCCTGCCCAGTGCGGCGCCCTTCTTCGATCAGCTCGGCATTGGCCAGTTACATCCGTTGATGTAACTGGGCCTGTTGATCGAACTCATCAAGGTCACTGTCGGTTAGCGATGGCCGAGTTCCGGCTATCGCAGCAAGGAAGTCTTCGGTGGTCAGCGGCACGGGCTGCTGGCCTATCTGAGTCCGTGTGAACCCGGCGAATGCGGCCCGTTCAGCCGCCAAGAACAAGTCGGCGGGCGTAAAGCCGTGCGTTGCCCCAGCGAGATCATCGACGTTGACGACGCCTGCAAGAGTTCGTTGGGTCGCCGTTGTCCACATCGCTTGACGGGCAACCCTGTCGGGCGGTCCCACCGGTACAACCAGGTCAAAGCGGCCCGGTCGAATGATTGCCGGATCGATGCGATCAATGAAGTTGGTTGCGCAGATCAGCAACCGGCCGGGCTGAGACCTGAATGGTGGAATAGCTTTCAGTAGCTCGTTCACAACCGCTTGTGAGCCTGGATGCGAAGTTCTATTTGCACTTATCTCATCGAACTCGTCGATGAACGCAACAACATGATCAAGCTGAGCAAGTTCATGTAGCGCTCGGCCCAACTCTGTCGCCAGGCCGTTCTCTGTGCTGGCCAACTTGGACGACAGCAATTCCACAAACGGCCAACCAAGCCGCCCTGCCACAGCCCGGGCGAAGCTGGTTTTACCGGTGCCTGGCGGGCCAAACAACATCACCGTCGATGGGACCTGTAACCCAAACACCTGCGACAGACCAACCTGCAGGATCGGCTGAACGATGCGGTTCTCGATAACACCCTTCAATTCGGTCATACCTGCGATGTCGTCCCAGGCAGACTCGTCGATCAGCTCACCGCCCCAAGTGTCGAGGACACTGACTTCAGTAGGCGCAAGCGGTTCGTCTTTGCCATACAGAATCAGCCCATGAGTAGCCGTGAATCCACGATTGATGAGCGCTTCTTCGCCAATTTGGCCCGGACCGAGCAGCGCTTCGACTCGCCGAACCCCGAGATGAAGCAGTCGATCTTCGATACTGCGTATCAGTTGCGAACCAATGCCTTGCCCGCGCCAGTGAGGATCAATGCGTAGTGCAGTCACGGTGGCCCGGTCGCCTTGAGGGACCGCCACAATGAAGCCAATCAAGACATCGGCCGCTACCGCCACTGCGGCTGGATGGCCAGAACGTAGCGACGTGATGAGGTCAATGACGTTGAGCGGAGTCGAGTCGGGCGAGAGGCGCGTGTCTTCGTGTAGCTGAATCAGACGTTCGGTGTCGCTGTCGTGGAAATCGCGAACAAGCCAACTACCCGACGGTTTCACGAGAAGACTTTCATACCCAAACCGTATGTGTTTCATTGGGGTAGCGATAGTCCGAAGCACGACTTAGTTACTCTGTCGTGACCTTGCCGAGCTGGTAGGCAATCGGAATCGTGATGCCCAGCGAAATGACGAATGCAGCAAACCAAATCCAAAAGAAGAGGCTGTAGGACGCATCGCCGGGGCCGCCACTAAAGGCAACGAACGTGAACAACAAAATAAGAATCGCGATCAGTGCGATGGTGACTGTTAAAACTGCCCAGACGAGGTACGGCCAAGGCTTGCGAACCCGAAGACCTGGCGGTGGCACCTCAGCGATGACAGATTTGAGGATCGCTGCGCTGCCAATCTGGTTTGCAGTGTCGATTAGAACATCAGTTGTCATTCGGAGCTCGCCTGCCGAACCAGACTTGAGTGCGGGAGACCAGTGGATGAACCGGTACCGACGTCTGTTGTGCCAAAGGTGAAATCCTGTAGTTGCTATAGGTGCATATGAATGGAATTCCCTGGGGTGTCCGCTGAATACAACGTCGCCATCTTTTGCGGAGCAAGTGATTTGATCCTGGCTGACCACAAATGTTCGACTTCTGAAGAAAAGCGATGCAGGAATTCCAGCCATTTGCTGGACAGTGAAGACCCGGGTATCAGTTGCTTCCGTCATGAGTCGAAGTTACCGGGGCAAGTCGGTGTAAATGTAGAGCGCTGCGTCGGTTACCTGCGCCAGCAGGTGGCTGTCGGGTGACCACGCCGAATCAGTGACGCCAAATTCCGTGAAGTTCTTGGGAGTGACAATGTCTATGTCCACTCGATCGCCGGTGACAACGTCGTCCAGTGATCCCTGGCCCTGGTTGATGACTATGGATCCGTCGCCCGAAATTGCCTCGGCGTTGCTCAGAAAAATCGGAGCAGTGGAACCTCCCTGAGGAGACCAGAGGAATGCTGTCTTCGGATCAACCCTGGAGTACGTAGCTTGGTAAGCGCGGTTGTCTTTGTTACGAGTTGCCCATTGGGCGCTGGTGAAAGGTGCCGCGATCCGGGCTTCGCTTCGCCCGTCTTCCACGGCGAATACCTCGCTGTGCAAGGTCGGTGGTGGAGCGTCAACGACTGTTGACTCGGTTTGGTAGATCTCCTCACCGATCGCTCGGTCATCCATTCCAGCCAACACATACCGTTGCGAATCAGTTGACCAGGCCGCATCGGATGCCGCTGGGTGAGTATGGCGCGGGGTCCATGTTGCAGTGTCCCAAACAATCGTGTCGAGGCCGGCTTCGGTGATAACCCATTTGCCATCGGGCGACCACGCCGCAGGCATCTGCCCGGAATTCAGCCGAGAATTAACGTTGTTTCGAAAGGGGAATTCTTTGGTGAACACCTCTTTACCTGACTGAGTGTCCCACACCGTGACAAACGAACTTGATACCCCGATGACTTGTGAGGCATCGGGTGAGAGACCGACCAGGCTGTAGTCCTTGAAGTAGTCATCAGCTGGAGCGATCCACTTGCTCGTTCCTGTTGCCAATGTCCGAACTTCGATCAAACCCCCGCAGGCAAGGGCGAGTGTTGATCCATCCGCTGACCATGCAAGTTGGCGTGCGGTTTCGTGAAAACGCTCGTTGGGAAATACGGCAACCGTGCGAAACGAACTGGAGCGCCACAACCGGTAGTCCTGTATCGAAGTTGCATCGGCGGTTTCGGTAATTCGCTGCCCTATGCCACCCCTCTCGGCGAACGCATCGAAGCCAACCGCGAACGATTCGCGCATGGCGTCAGCGGCCGCGTCGGTACTTAAATAGGCAGCGGCTGCAACTGGATCGAACTGAAGATGCAGCCAGGGACATCCAAATTCCGCCTTTTCCGCGGGAAACTTGGAATCGGAGAAGCAGACTTCTCGGAACTTCCGCCGTTCTTCCGGGTCCAAGGTCCGGAACAACAGATCAGAGGTGGAAATGCCAGCGACCCGCGCTTTGCGGGGATCGACCCCTATGAGTGTGGTGCGAAGTTGTTGGGCTTCACCAGTCGATAGCCAGCTGTACAGCATCGTGCTGTCAAGCGGAGGAATTGGTAGCGACGTAGTTGGCGCACTTGGAGTTGCGGTCTGCACCGTGCATCCGCTGAAAGCAACAGTCGCAACGAGGCTGAGGGCGACGATTGTCCGTTGGGCAAAGGGGCGCATATACAGCTCAGACGGTACAGCAACCATCCGTAGTTCCCGGAAGTACACAAGCCTGAAACCCGGCTTGTGGTGTGTTGAGCAGTCCGCCTAGTTTATCTTTGATCAAAGATGAAGCTCCGGGGATGTCCACGCCACGGAGGAGTGGGGACCAATGGACTTTGGAATCAGCGAAGAATTTCAGCCACTCCAAGCCGAGGTGCGACGGTTGTGCGACAAGTACGGAAATGCCTATTGGCGAGGTCTCGAGCCCAATCGATATCCGACGGAATTTGTTGATGATCTCACCAAGCAGGGCTACCTCGGAGCGTTGATCCCTGAAGAGTTTGGCGGGGGAGGCTTGTCGCTGGCTGGTGCCTGTGTCATCTTGGAAGAGATTGCAGCGTCGGGTGGTAATCCGTCCGCGTGTCATGCCCAGATGTACATCATGGGAACGTTGCTCCGCCACGGGTCGGAAGATCAAAAGCGTACGTACCTTCCCGCGATTGCCAGTGGAGATATTCGGCTGCAGGCGTTCGGTGTCACCGAGCCGGTAGCTGGATCGGAAACCACAAAGATCCGAACGAGGGCAGAACGGGTTCCGGATGGTTGGAAGATCAACGGT
>JANMEI010000132.1:0-1345 GCA_031376865.1 Acidimicrobiia bacterium
GAGCCTCGACGAGTTGCCGCAGTTCATCAATGTCATCAAGGGCGAGATGAGCCTTGTCGGTCCCCGCCCGGCATTGCCATCAGAGGTCGAACGATTCGACGGCGCATTGCTGAACCGCACGAAGGTCCACCCCGGCATCACCGGGCTCTGGCAGGTCGAAAGCCGTGATTCGCCGTCGTTCGCTGACTATGAACGGTGCGACGTGTTCTATGTTGAAAACTGGTCTGTGCAACTTGATCTTGCGATCTTGTTGCAGACTGCCGGAACGGTTGCCCAACGAGCTACCAATCTGCTGCGCAAAGACGACGAGGTCCCAACCGAACCAGTCGCTCCCGCCGACAACGTTGTCTCGATCACGCAGCGATCGGCTTAAACCTTCATCCTTTTCTGGTGGGTATCCACCACCTCGGTGAGTTGGGCGGGCATCATAAGTACCCATGCGACTTGCCATTCGGCCACCACGTGGAGAAGCACTCCCAATCGAACCTGGTTCTGCGGTTCATGTATTGGTTCTTGCCCCTTCTCGGCATGTAACCGTTGGCGTCGATTTGGGTTCGGGCGCATTCGTTCGCATGATGCACGAACCTCCCGCCGATTCGAAGTCAGCTCCCCGTTACGGTGATGTTGCCGTAGGTCGGGTGGGCCGAGCCGTTGACAATGAAGTTCGCCCAACGGAACACGTGAGCTTGATGAGTTCGCTGCGAACTGTCGGACATATGAAGTCCCGCCAGATTGAAAAGACGCTGACGCCGCTTGTCCACCCCACGGGCAAACCGCTGTTTGGGTGCAAAGGACCGGCTCTTCCGATGTGGTCGGTTGGCACGATTCCTGTTGTTGGTCTGATCGAATCCGAATCAGATCTTGCGGTAACTGTCACCAAAGATGGCGTTGCGGTTCGTTTCGGGTGGCGTGGGTACACGTATCAACTGCCGCTCGAAGATCGACGAATCCTTCGACGGCTGGACTGGTTGCCCAACAGCCCCGTCACAGGCAGAGCGTTGGCTGAAGTTGTCGGGTTTTTTCCGAGCCGACTGCTGCTTGGCCTCAGCGAGCCGGTAAACGGCTACTGCTACAAAACTGCTCTCGCGTTTTTACGCTGATCAGACTGCTTGTCGGTCGCCGACGTCTGACAACGTGAGACGATATCGGTCGGTAGAAATCAATCGACTGACGGTTTCGTACGCGGTTCGAGCCACTGCTTCTCCTCCGGAGGCTTTCATGAAGTTGATCCCTTGGACAGCAACATCTTCGGCGCCAGGGCGAATCAACAACACCTCGGCCCCACGAGCGCGGGCCAATCGTGATTCGTTTCGTAGCGACCCGTGGCCGATGCGGCGAGCCACTG
>JANMEI010000150.1:0-2789 GCA_031376865.1 Acidimicrobiia bacterium
CGACCGACTTGTCGACGAGTGCAGCGGCACCGACCAGCGAATGATCGGGAACCGTTCGTCTGGATACGAGTTCAGACCACAACAACAAGATAGGTTCAATATCTGATTGGCCTCCAGCGGCACCGCTCCCGGTGCGGTGCGACGCTACGAGGCTGGCGGCGGCAACGAGCGCTAACTCGAACGATTCGGCAGTGTGTACCTGGGCCCGATCGTCGAGGAGCACAGTCGGAGCGAGATCGGTGTCGTCGTCGAAGGTTCTGACCAACAAGCCTCGGCCTCGCGCTGAGGCAGTCCAATGCACCAGACGCAGTTCGTCACCTTCTAAGTAGGGGCGTAGACCTGCTGGTTCGGTTCCACCGCTGCCCGGCCTCGATCGATGCGCCTCAACGGGTCGTAGTCGGTCTGCGCCTACTCCGGCCGTCAATGGGATCGGGGCTGCATGAAAGACGGTAGGACGAATGCGCAGATCAAGAGTTGGCCCGGTGGCAATCCGACGTTTTGCCAACCCCAGCGCGTCGACGGAGAACACCGTGAACGGACCAATCAGTAGACGTCCTCGGTTGGGGACGGTAAGCGGAAACGAGCCGGTGACCGAGTGGGCGCGGGCGGGCTTGGCCCACAACCGAACACTTCGACCGTCTGACAGATTGGCCATCAGCAACAGCGGACGAACCGTGCGAGCTGTCATGGTGGTGGAAATAGTCAGCGTCGATCCCGCGTGAGCGGGGTTGGGGTGCGCGGTGGCAACGAGTTTTGGTCGACGTATTGGAATCCACACCCAGATCAGTGACATCAACACCAGCGCAAGCAGCGCGGCGCCTACGGCGAACAGTTCGGGTAGCGACAGCGCCCATCCTCCCGTCACGAGAATCCCACCCAACACACCTGTTGCGGTGCCTCGCGACGTGAACATCGGGATCGGGCTCGACGCCTTCTAGCCCTTGCGGCTTCCCGGCACAGGGACCGCCGCAAAAACGGAATCGAGAACCGTCTCAACGTCGATAGCCCGGCTGCGGGGGATGAGCCGATGTGACAACACCGATGCCGCCGTTGATCGCAAATCTTCGGGAGTCACGAACTCGCGCCCTCGGATCACGGCACGAGCACGGGCGAGACGCAACCAGGCTTGACCCGAGCGCGGTGAAGCGCCGAGACGAAGATCTGCGTGCTGACGAGTTCCGTTCAGGATATCGACCACGTAACCGAGTAGCACCGGGGCAACGTGCAAGGTAGGCACCATTTGGGTGATCGAGGCAATGGCTGAGATATCGGCGACGGCACCCAGCCGATCGACAACATTTTGGCCCGACGGCGCTGCCCCCTTCATCACCGCAATCTCGGCAGCTCGATCCGGGTAGCCGATAGTCATTCGGGCCAAAAACCGATCGAGTTGGCTTTCGGGGAGCGGATATGTGCCTTCTTGTTCAACCGGATTTTGGGTAGCGATCACCATGAACGGGCCCGGCAAGGGATGCGTGGTGCCATCGACCGACACCTGGCGTTCTTCCATTGCTTCGAGCAACGCAGATTGCACTTTTGGAGATGCCCGGTTGATCTCGTCACACAGGACGATGTTGGCAAACACCGGTCCGGGTCGAAACACAAACTCGTTGTTTGGTTGACGGACAATGGTGACGCCAATGAGGTCAGCCGGGAGGAGATCGGGCGTGAACTGAACCCGCGACGTGAGGCCGGTGACCGATTTTGCCAGCGCTTTGGCGAGCAGTGTCTTTCCCACACCGGGAACGTCTTCGACAAGAAGGTGACCCTCAGCGGCGAGGCACAAGACCGCCAACTCGATCTGGTCTGGTTTGCCTTGCACCACGAGCGCAATGTTGGCGGCCAGGGCCCGCAACACATTGCCTGCCTCCTCAACGGCTTCTGGGGTGGGGCGACCTGAACGAACGCGGGACCGGTCCGAATCGGACGGGTCCAGGGTGGTGGAGGTTTGTTCGGAAGCGGTGCTGAGGTCCGTCATCACCGGAGAGGCTACCGGTGCTTGCGGAGTTTGCGGTTCATCTGGTCTGCGGAAACTGAGAGTGGAACTGGCACGAGATCGATCTGAATGCCATTTTTTGGCGAGTCATTGCTAGGTTCTGATGTATGGAAATGGCCTATCCAGTCGAAGCAGAACAGTTCCGTACAGATGTGCAAGCCTTTTTGGCGGCAAACCTTCCTGAGGGATGGGGCGGCATCGGGCAACTTGATGGAATCGAGATGACTCAGTTTGTTCAGCAGTGGCGCAAGGTGCTCTTTGAGCATGGGTACTTGGCCCCCAACTGGCCAAAAGTCTATGGCGGCGGGGGTTTGTCCGCACTTGAGCAGGTGATCTTGGCCGAAGAGTTCACCAAATCCGGCGTTCCGGGCGGCGACGCAAACGATGTGTTCGGCATTCAAATGCTGGGCAACACGTTGTTGGCTTGGGGTACCGACGAACAAAAGGCGCACTACCTCCCCCGTATTTTGTCGGGCGACGATAAGTGGTGCCAGGGTTATTCCGAACCCAACGCTGGTTCTGATCTCGGCAACATTGGCACTCGGGCCGTTTTGGACGGTGACCAGTGGGTGATCAATGGTCAGAAGATTTGGACTTCTGCTGGCCATCTTGCCGATCACATCTTTGTGTTGTGTCGTACCGATCCCGATGCACCCAAGCACAAAGGCATTTCGTTCCTGTTGTGTGACATGCGGCAACCTGGCGTTGAGGTACGTCCCATCAAGATGATCTATGGCGATGAAGAATTCAACTAAGTGTATATCACCGAAGCGGTAAAACCGAATACCGATGT
>JANMEI010000175.1:0-1547 GCA_031376865.1 Acidimicrobiia bacterium
ACTGTTGGAACGAGCTGATGTGATTGTGATTGGCGCACCGCATCGTCGCTATCGGGAGCTCAAGGCCTCTCAGCCAGTCATCGACATTTGGAACATCACCGGCAACGGTGTGTTGATCTGATCGCTTCTCGCAACGTTCTGTGTACCTATGAATTTTCGTCATCGCCGTTCTTCTGATCCGCTGCCTTCCCACGAAGGCCACGATGACCCTCGTGCCTCTATCGTGGTGACCGTTTACAACGAGGGTGATGCCGTCGTTGAGTGCTTGGATCGGATCTTTGAAGCGGTTCGGATGCCCGTTGAAGTACTCGTTGTGTATGACTCAGCGGACGACACCACTGCGCCTTTTGTGGAGGAATACGCTCTCCGTGATAAGCGAGTGAAGCCGACGCTCAACACCTATGGGCGTGGTCCTGCGAAAGCGATTCGGTTTGGTTTCGATATCGCCACCGCACCGGTGATCGTGGTCACGATGGCTGACGGTTGCGACGACCCTGCGCAGATCGACGTGTTGATCAAGCTGGTGGAGCGCGGCGTTGTGGTTGCGTCGGCGTCGCGGTACATGCGCGGTGGGCAGCAGGTTGGCGGGCCATGGTTCAAACAGTTCCTGTCTCGTTCTGCGGGCCGATCGTTGCATGTCATCGCTCGAGTTGGCACAAACGATGCGACGAACTCGTTTAAGGCCTACTCCACCGAGTTTGTGCGGCGGGTGGGCATTCAATCTGACTCGGGTTTTGAAGTTGGGCTGGAACTGGTGGCTAAGGCGCGGCGGTACCGGCAACCTGTGGCAGAGATCCCAACTATCTGGCTGGACCGCACCTTTGGTGAATCCAACTTCAAAATGGCCCAGTGGATGCCGAAGTATCTTCGTTGGTATCGCTATGCCTATGGTCCAGCGCTCACCCTCCCCGAGTTAACTTCCGGTTCACCCCAAGCTTCCGTTTCACCTCACACAATCAACAAGTAGGTAGTTATGTCATCCAAGGTTTTCGTCACCGGTTCAGCAGGCTTTATCGGCGGATATGTCGTTGAAGAGTTGCTCAGCCGCGGGCACCAAGTAGTTGGTATCGACAATTACTCCAAGTACGGGAAAGTCACCAAGAGTTATGACGATCATCCCGGCTACACGTTTGTGGAAGGTGATTGTCTCGATGTTGGTTTGATGACCGAGCTTGCTTCGCAGTGCGACCACTTCATTGCAGGGGCTGCCCTGATAGGTGGCATCTCGTATTTTCATGCGTATGCATATGACTTGTTGGCTACCAACGAGCGCATCATGGCTGCATCGTGCGACGCAGCTTTGAAGGCCTATGCCGGTGGCAAGGGCAAGTTGCAGAAGGTGACGTATCTGTCATCGTCGATGGTGTTCGAATCCACCACCACGTGGCCGTCCGTCGAAGGTGATGAGCGAAAAGTTGCACCACCGTTGTCGTCGTACGGGTTTCAGAAGCTGGCCGTCGAGTATTTCGCTAAGGCCGCGTTCGATCAGTACGGCTTACCGTACACAATTGTGCGTCCCTTCAACGCTGTCGGCATCGGCGAAAGCC
>JANMEI010000215.1:0-2214 GCA_031376865.1 Acidimicrobiia bacterium
GTCGCTTCAAGCAGCTCGAAGCCGACATCGAACAACTCGAAAAAGACGGCGCCAAAGACACCGAGCTCAAGGCCAAACAGCGCCAGGCAGAAAAGGAACTCACGGGCATCCGTGACCGTTCCGCTGCCGAGTACGAATTGGTCAAGCGAGCATTCGACGAGTTCAAAAACCTGCATAGCCGCAAGATCATCGAAGACGAATTGTTGTGGCGTGAACTTCGCCATCGCTACGAGGACTACTTCCGTGGTGGCATGGGCGCCGAGGCCATCAAGCAGCTCATCAACGAAATCGATCTCGATTCCGAAGAGGTCAAGCTGCGCGAACTAATCGAGCCTTCGGCTGGTTCAACGGCGCGTCCGTTGTCGGCTCAGCGTAAGCAAAAGGCCATCAAGCGCCTCAAGATCGTTGCCGCGTTTAATAAGCGCGATGACAATGGGAAGCGTCTCAACGACCCTCGCGCCATGATCTTGGACGCCGTTCCGGTTATCCCTCCAGACCTTCGCCCAATGGTGCAGCTCGACGGTGGCCGTTTCGCAACGTCAGACCTCAACGACCTCTACCGTCGTGTGATCAACCGCAACAATCGACTCAAGCGTCTGCTTGATCTTGGTGCGCCAGAGATCATCGTCAACAACGAAAAGCGCATGCTGCAAGAAGCAGTAGATGCACTGTTCGACAACGGCCGTCGTGGCCGTCCGGTCACCGGTCCAGGCAACCGCCCACTCAAGTCGCTTTCAGACATGTTGAAGGGTAAGCAGGGTCGTTTCCGGCAGAACCTGCTTGGTAAGCGCGTTGACTATTCCGGCCGTTCGGTCATCGTGGTTGGCCCAACGCTGCGCTTGCACCAATGTGGTCTGCCGAAGTTAATGGCACTCGAACTGTTCAAGCCGTTCGTCATGAAGCGTCTGGTCGATCTTGAACTGGCGCAAAACATCAAGAGCGCCAAGCGTATGGTCGAGCGTCGTCGTGCCCAGGTGTGGGATGTCCTCGAAGAGGTCATCAAGGAACATCCGGTCATGTTGAACCGTGCGCCTACCTTGCACCGTCTTGGTATCCAGGCCTTCGAGCCTGTTTTGGTTGAAGGCAAAGCAATTCAGTTGCACCCATTGGTGTGTACCGCGTTCAACGCCGACTTCGACGGTGACCAGATGGCAGTCCACCTGCCGCTGTCTGCTGAAGCTCAGGCCGAAGCACGCGTGCTGATGTTGTCCACCAACAACATCTTGTCTCCAGCACATGGTCGGCCAATCGCCGTCCCTGCGCAAGACATGATCATTGGCATCTATTACCTGACGCTCTCCAAAGAGGGCGGCAAGGGTGAAGGCCGTGCCTTCCGTCATCCGTGGGAAATTGAGCGGGCCTACGACAACGGCGACATCGAACTTCACTCGATGATCAAGTACCGCACCGAGGATGCCCGTTACGGCGGCGCCCCCGATGCGGCGATCGAAGTCGAAACCACCTGGGGTCGAATCCTGTTGAACGAAGCCATGCCAACCGGCTTTGGTTTCATCAACAAGTTGCTGAAGAAGAAGGAAATCACCACCTTCGTCGAAGAGTTGGCCTACAACTATCCGAAGGGTGTTACGGCCGACGCGCTTGACGCCTTGAAGAACCTGGGCTTCCGTTACGCCGCACAATCTGGTCTGTCGATCTCGATCAACGACGTGTCCACGCCTGCTGAAAAGCAGGGCATCTTGGACCGTCACGAAAAAGAAGCAGAAAAGATCGAGACGCAGTTCTTGCGTGGTGTGATCACCGACGACGAGCGCCGCGAGCGTGAAGTTGAAATCTGGACTGAAGCGACTGCTGAAGTACAGAAGGCAATGCAAGACATGCTCGACGCAAACCCAATGAACCCCATCAACTTGATGGTCGGTTCGGGTGCCCGTGGTAACGCCATGCAGGTTCGTCAAATCGCCGGTATGCGCGGTTTGGTAGCGAACCCGAAGGGCGAAATCATTCCTCGTCCTATTAAGAGCAACTTCCGTGAAGGTCTGTCGGTTCTGGAGTACTTCATCTCCACCCACGGCGCCCGTAAGGGTCTCGCCGATACCGCACTTCGTACTGCTGACTCCGGGTATCTCACCCGTCGTCTGCATGACGTCGCGCAAGAGCTCATCATCCGCGAAGAAGACTGCGGTTCAACCCGTGGCCGTTGGTTGGAATACGTCGGTCCCGACACTGCTAATCAGCGCGCATATCTTGAAACCT
>JANMEI010000248.1:0-5695 GCA_031376865.1 Acidimicrobiia bacterium
CGATGCGCTTGGATTGGCCGGCGTTTCGTTTCTGATTGCGATGGAAAGCGTTTTTCCGCCAATCCCATCAGAAGTAGTCCTGTTGTTGTCTGGCTTTCAGGTCAGTCAGGGAAAGTTCAATTTCGTCGCTGCCGTTCTGGCTGCGACGGTTGGCTCGGTAGTGGGGGCATTTGCGTTGTATCTCCTGGGGCGACTGGTTGGTGAGGAGCGCCTCGAATCGTGGTTGACCAAATTCGGAAAACCACTTGGCTTTAAGCGCGCTGACATTGATCGTGCCGATGCCTGGTTCGACAAATACGGTGACTGGGTAGTTCTGTTTGGACGTCTCGTGCCGTTGGTGCGATCGGTTGTGTCTATCCCGGCTGGCGCAAACAACATGTCGGCGGCAAAATTTGGGCTCTTCACGGCGCTCGGTTCGTTGATCTGGAACACCGTTTGGATAAGTATCGGGTTTGCACTCAAAGACCAATGGCAGAAGGCGGAAAAGTACTCCAGCTACTTCCAGTACTTCGCCATCGTTATTGGTGTCCTGCTGCTCGGTCGGATCGTACTCAACAGACGCCGAACGGCCGACTCATAACAGCGCCGAGACCCTTGTAATCAAAGTACATTTCGGTATGGACTACGAAACCATCGCTGGCTACTTCCTCACTCCGAAGGGCACCGAGCCGCCGGCCCCGCCGGTGTCGGAGACCGATGCGCGACGTGTACGTGACGCGGTCGAGCCGATTGCCACGATTGGATGGTGGTCACGGCCCGCCGCCGATGCGTTCACCGCGCTCGGTCACGGATTCTTTGATGGCTATGCGTGGGGCCGTGCCGCGTCACTTGGTGCGGACGTAAACCCGACCGTCATTGTGTCGGCGTTCGGTGTGTTTTCGCCCGGACTATTAATCCCCGTCATCGAGCAGGCACGAACCTTATCCAGTAGGGACGCAATTCTTGATGCGCGCACGATCGGGGCCAGTGCTGGATTGGAGCAAGCCACGAAGGCCATTGCTGTTGAGACGATCAATCGCGCCGCCGATCATTTGCTAGCCGCGATGCACTCAGTCGAGCCAGGACCACGTCCGCTTTTCGGCGCACTCCAAGGGCTCCCCGTTGCTGACAGTCCGTATGCACGTTTATGGCGCGCTGCTGAACTGTTTCGCGAACACAGGGGCGACAGCCATCTGGCGGCGTGCGCGACATTTGATCTGGACATGGTCGAAATGAACGTATTGACGGAACGATGGTTGCAGTACCCGGTCGGCGAATACTCATCGACCCGCGGATTCTCCGCTGAGCAGGTGCACGAAGCCTGTGAATCGCTTCGCAGCCGAGGTTGGATGGATGAAGCTGACGAACTGACGAGCGACGGCCGGTCTGCTCGCGACGAAATCGAAAGGCGAACCGATGATGGCCAGAACAAAGTCATACGTGCACTTGGCAGCGATCTGGGCGAGCTGATCCGATCATGCCAGTCCGTCGGTGACTCAATTCTTGTTGCGCACGCAGCCCCCGCCGATCCACGCAAACGTGCAGCGGGGTGACCATTCGTCATTCGAACTAAGGTCATCGTATGGTCATTGTTATAGGTACGTTTCAAGTCGATCCAGCTGATCGTGATGCGTTCATCACCAACCGCAGTCCCGTGATGAGCCACTCACGCCAGGAGTCGGGTTGCATTACGTATGCCTTCACCGCTGACCCAATCGAATCTGACGTCGTGATTCTCACCGAACGTTGGACCGACCGTCCGTCACTTGATGCTCACCTCGCTGGGCTGGCAGCCGCACCGCAACCCGCGGCCACACCTCAGCAATTGTCACGCGAAATCTTCGTGTACGAGGCCGATGAAGGCAGCAAGCTCTAGGGGCAGCGACCGTCGGAGACCATAACTTCGTGGCCGTCAATCTTTGCGAAGCGCTGCTCGACCGTTACCGCACTTTGATGATTTGGGTAGATTCCGTTGGTTGGACTCCTGCGGAATAGGTTTGCGGGGTGCCTACATCGACTGTTGTCTACCCCGCTCGTCTGATTCGAACCCTGGCCCCGGGCACGCCGGAAGCGACGGCTGTCGCCGTGAGAGACGGGCGCATCGTGGCGGTGGGAACTGTTGAGGAGTGTTTGTCGTGGGGGCCGGCCGAGGTGGACGATACGTTTGCCAAACACGTGATCGTCCCCGGGTTCGTGGATGCACATAGTCACGCCACCGAAGGCATGTGGTCGCAGATTCCCTATGTGGGTTGGTTTGACCGACCCATGCCTGACGGATCGACAGCGCAAGGTATTCAGAATTACGACGACCTCGTCAACCGATTGCTGCAACTCGACCAGGAAATCGATGACCCCAACACGAGTCTGCTGGTGGGTGGATTTGATCCGATCTACTTTCGCGGCTCGCCGCGCCTTGATCGGTTTGTGCTGGACCGGGTGTCACTCACCCGACCCATCCTGGTGATGCACGCCAGTCTGCATCTCGCAACCGGCAACTCTGCGCTGCTGCGCAAATACGACATCACGCGCCAGCACCCGTCGAAAAGTCTCGGGCGAGACGAACATGGTGAACCCGATGGTGAGCTACGCGAACCGCCAGCGATGTCACTAGCCCGCGAAGAATTTCGACACGTCGTTGCGATGATGTCCGACCCGGGCGTGATCCGCTTCTTCGCTCAAGCAGCGCGCAATGCTGGTGTGACGACAGCGAGTGATCTTGCCGCCAACTACTTGGGTCGTCCGGAGGTAGCGGCCACTGTTGCTGCGGTGACTGCCGATCCGTCGTTCTGTGTGCGTCTTGCCGTTGCACCGCAACCGAGGTTGTATTCCGGTGATGATCCGGTGGGAGCGTTGAACGTATTGCGCAATCATGCGAACGAGAAGTTGTCGTTCCCCGTGGTGAAGGTTGTCCTTGATGGTTCGATTCAAGGGTGGACTGCAATGATCAGCGCCCCCGGCTACTACACAGGCGAGGATCACGGCGAGTTCCTGTATCCACCCGAACAGCTCACCGATTTGTTGCGACCATTTCATAAAGCTGGTGTGACCATCCACTGTCATTGCAATGGTGATATGGCTGCCGAGGTCTTCCTTGATTCGGTCGAAACATTGCTGCGCGAAAGTCCGTGGGCAGACCATCGACACACGGTGCAACACGCTCAACTCATCAAACCCGCGCAGCTGCACCGAGCGAAGGCCCTCGGGATGAGTGTGAATTTCTTCGTAAACCATTTGTGGTTTTTGGGAGATCAACATCATGATCTCACCGTCGGGCCCGAACGAGCCCGCCGCATGAACCCATGCGGGAGCGCTGCACGCCTCGGGATCCCGTTCTCCATCCACTCCGATGCAGGAGTGACACCCATTGGCCAGCTCCACACCATGTGGTGCGCTGTGAATCGGATCACCGTCAGCGGGCGTGTACTTGGGGCTGATGAGCAGATCACACCCGCAGAGGCGCTTCACGCGGTGACGTTAGGAGCAGCCCGTCAGCTGCGCATGGACCACACGGTGGGCAGCATCGAAATCGGTAAGTACGCAGACTTCGCCATCCTAGAAGACGACCCGTTGACGGTCGATCCGCTGGCGATCCGCGATATCGGACTGTGGGGTACCGTCCTTGGAGGAACGCCGCATCGAAGCACGCGTCGCCGCGGTTCGCCTACCGCGATGCCATGATTCCCGTCACCATCATCGGCGGATATCTCGGCGCAGGCAAGACCACCTTGATCAATTCGTTACTTCGGGATCCGGGAGGAAGGCGGATCGCCGTACTGGTGAACGACTTTGGCGGTATCAACATTGATGCTTCGCTGATTGCGTCGAGCAACGCCACCACGATCGCGCTCACCAACGGATGTGCATGTTGCGTGCTGAGCGATGACCTCGGCGAAGCGTTTACCTCAGTTGCGAACGCGACGCCGCCGTTCGACGAAATCATCGTCGAAGCAAGCGGCGTGGCTGATCCTCGGCGATTGGCAGAGTGGGCCAATCTTCCTGGGCTTCGGCAGCGCTCCGTGATCGTATTGGCCGACGTCGTCACCATTTCGGATCGCGTGGACGACGCGTACCTTGGCAAGACGGTGCGTCGGCAACTCGCTGGTGCCGACACGGTGGTACTCACGAAAACAGACTTGGTGACGTCAGAGTCGGTAGCAGCGGTGATGCAACTCGTCGCAGTGATTGCGCCTTCCGCAAGCTTAACGACCGCAAGTGCAGATGAACCCTGGACGTTGTTCAAGGATTGCCCAACTCCTCGTGTCAAAATGTGGTCCGGTGATGTCGAAACCCTCAGCGAACCCCATTCATCTGTACACGTTGCATATACGTTTCGGTTCAGTCGTCCTGTTTCGGCTGAAGAAGTGAATGTGCACTTCGGACAGCCGATTGCGGGGCTGGTGCGGGCCAAGGGTTTTGCCCCGGTCGGCGGTGCACCGTCACCGCTTCTGCTGCAAGTGGTTGGATCAACCATGAACCTCACCCCACTCGAGGTGGCCGAGGACAACAAGCAGAACTGCTCAATAGTGGTGATTGGGATCGACGGCCTATTCGATGTCCAACAGTTTGCACATGCCGTATCGCCCTTAGGATTAGTTCGTGTCTGAATTACCCTTGATCCTTGGTGGGGTGGAACTCACGATTGCCGATGCGGCCCGCTTCGCTCACGCCAGGCGTCCGGTGCTTCTCGACGACAAGGCCAAGGCGGCGCTTGCGAGCAGCTCGAGCAATCCGACTCGGTCGGCGGTCTACGGCCGAACCACCGGTGTTGGTGCCAACCGAGACGTGCCAGCCGATGACCACGACGGCATGCATGGGATGCGATTGCTACGTTCGCATGCAACCGGCGCAGGACCAGACCTGGGTGCGGACGTTTCGACGACCGCCATGTTGATCAGAGCCCATCAGCTGGCGGGTGGGTATTCAGGGATTGAGGCAGCTGTAGTCGAAGCACTCGTGGCAGCTCTTGCCAGCGGTCACTCGTTTCCGGTTCGCACGTTTGGTGGGATGGGCACCGGTGACATCGTTCATCTTGCCGAGCTTGCGTTGTGTCTAGTCGGCGAGCGTCCGTGGCACCAAGGGGTGCGCGCTTATGTTCCTCACTTTGGAGCGTCGTCTGCGTTGGCGTTCATGAGTTCAAGCGCCCCCACGCTGGCCGTAGCTTCCCTGGCCCTACATGAGTGTCGCGCGCTTGTCTCGGCATCCGTTGCAGTGGCGTCGATCGGTGCCGTTGCGGCCCGAACGAACACCGAACATTGGTCATTCGCAGCGGTCGGCACCCGACCATCGAAGGGCACCACTTGGATCGCTCAGATGATTGCATCGATATGTGTACCTTCGGTCGGTATCGCAGCTCGCACTCAAGACCCGCTGTCATGGCGATGCATGCCCTTCGTGGCAGGTGCTCTGTCAGATGTGATGGAAATCGCAGAGGCTGGGGTAACTCGGGCGCTCAATGCGAACGCAGAGAACCCGACCTATCGCGATGATTCGGTGTGGCATCACGGTGCGTTCATGCTGACTGATGTTGCGCTCCATCTGGACACGGTTCGGTTGGCAATCGTGCAGTGGGCGTCCACCAGCGTGGCGCGGTTGGTCAAACTGCACGACCCTCAATACACCGAACTGTCGCGATTTCTTGCTATCGGCCCGGCAGGCAGCTCCGGTCATATGGTGTTGGAGTACACCGCTGGCTCTGCCCTCGAGACGCTCCGCACAC
>JANMEI010000255.1:0-4462 GCA_031376865.1 Acidimicrobiia bacterium
CCACCGCTGCCGTTGCTGCATCCCTCGTTGGAGGAGTCGTTGCGGTCCAGAGCAGCACAGCCGTTGCTGCTTCACCGAAAAAGAAGCCATCGGCCTCTTCACTGTCCTCGAAAGACCGAGCAGAACTTGAACGCCTCCGCAAAATGGCCATCAAACTCTCAGCCGAAAATGCCGATATCCAAAAGAACCTGAAGACGTTCGACACGCTCGACTTTGAAGTGTTCAGCAATCAGGAATGGGATCGCCTCAAAGAAAGTCATGCTCCGAACGTGAAGGTTGTCTGGCCCGACGGTCGCATCACCGTTGGCATCGATACGCATATTGAGGATCTCAAAGGACTATTTGTCCACGCACCTGACACACGAATCAAGGAACATCCCATCGGTTTTGGTGTCGGCAACATGACAGTGGTCGAAGGCGTTTTCGAAGGGACCTTTACCAAGCCACTACCCGATGGCAAGGGCGGATTCTTTCAACCAACCGGCAAAGCCGTCAAGATCCCCATGGCAACGATCGGGTTCTGGAAGGACGGCTTGATGTACGAGGAGCACCTCTTCTGGGACAACCAGGCTTACGCCAAGCAACTCGGCATCTCCTAGCCAACTGCCTGAATGATCCAGATGCAAACTTCAGCCGACCTGAACATGCCGGCGGTATTCATCGGGCACGGAAGCCCGATGAATACCTTGGAGCGGAACCGATTCACCGATGCCTGGCGGGCGTTCGGCCAACGCACAAAACCTCGAGCCATTCTCGCCATTTCCGCACATTGGGAAACCAACGGTGCCGCCGTGACCGCCATGGCCCGACCACGAACTATCCATGACTTCGGGGGCTTCCCCGCTGAGCTCTTCGCAGTTACTTATCCGTCCCCCGGCCTCCCCGACCTCGCCGATCGAGTTGCCGAAATCGTTCAGCCCACGAAGATCGATCGAGATCTGAATTGGGGGCTAGACCACGGCACCTGGTCCGTACTTGCGCATATGTATCCCGATGCCGATGTTCCCGTTGTGCAGCTTTCGCTCAATACTCGGGCATCACTTGACGAACACCTCGAACTTGGCGCTGCGCTTGCACCACTTCGCGAGGAAGGCGTCCTCATTGTGGCCAGCGGCAATGTCGTCCACAATCTTCGCTTGCTCCAGTGGAACCAACCTGATGCTTCATTCGACTGGGCCGAAGAATTCGACGAAGCAGCTATCGACGTGATGGTCAATCGTCCAGCGGACGCGCCAGGACTGACCGCACACCATCGCTACTCAATCGCTGCACCGAGCGCCGAACACTTTCTCCCGCTGTTATACATCGCCGGGCTCGCATCCGAATCCGCATCCGCATCGGACAGCACAGTCAGCACACTGGTGACAGGTCAATCAATGGGTTCACTTTCCATGACCAGCTTTGTGCTCAACGGAACAACGCGATGACAGAAGCGAGTCCTTCGACGAGGGTCGTTGATATATCCACGACCCACTTCGATAGGATTTGTTGCGTGGCACCGAAAACTCGATGGTTAACCGAAGAGGAAAACAAAGCGTGGAAGGGACTCACCCTGATGCAGTTCCAACTCTTTGCCCTGCTCGGACGCGAACTTGCAGACACGGGCCTGTCGTTTCAGGACTACGTGGTGCTCGCCGAACTATCCGATCGACCTGATAACCGTGCTCGGCTTAACGAGCTGGGACGGCAATTGGGATGGGAGAAAAGTCGCATCTCGCACCAGGTTTCTCGAATGGAACAGCGGGGTCTGGTCGAGAAGGTCAGGTGCGACACCGACCAGCGTGGGTGGTTCATCGGAATGACCGCCGAAGGACGCGCCGCAATTGCCTCGGCAGCACCTCACCATGTGGCGACGGTCCGTCGATGCTTCGTTGATTTGCTCACCGCGCAAGAACTCCGGGTCCTCGAGTCGATCACATCCAAAGTGTTGGCAGAACTCCCGGAACCGTAAGTGGGGTCAGGGACGAACAGCGAACACTGCTCGGGCTTTGCCAGCTAGGTCGACATGAATGGTTGCGACATAGCCGTGCGCCTGACAACGGGCCGCAACTCGCTGGGTTTGTGCGGGGCCCATCTCCAACACCAGTGCGCCCCCGGGCGCAAGCCACTCCCCCGCTTCATCCACAATTTGGTTCAACAACTCATCACCAACGACACCACCAAACAACGCCAGGTGTGGTTCCCAGCTGACCACATCGTCAGGTAGCGGCTCAGCATCAGCGATGTAGGGCGGATTCGATATGACAACGTCGAGCGTCCCCCTCAGCTCTCCGGGCAATGCGTCAAACCATGACCCCTCGCAGACGGTCACCCGTGTTGCGGCTCTGCCAAGGCCAGCCAGATTAGCCCGAGCCACCGCCACCGCATCTGCTGACACGTCGGCTAACCACACCTCCGCAGCCGACACCTCGAACGCCAGCGACAACCCAATGGCACCAGATCCGCAGCCAAGATCAACCGCCCGAACCGCACGATTATACGTGCGCAGATGATCAACGGCAAGGCCGGTGACGACTTCTGTTTCGGGCCGTGGGATCAACACACGCTGATCAACAAACAGATCCAGTTCTCGAAACGCCCACCGCCCAAGTACGTACTGCAGTGGTTCACCTGCGCATCGCCTGCCCACTAGCTGATCAAGATGCGCAACTGCCCTGGCACTAACCAACTCGGCAGCGTTCATGAACAACTCGGTCGACGAGTACCCGGAGACTCGTTCGACAATCCACTTGGCCTCTTGGCGGCGGTCGTCACCCAACGCCTGATCTAACGCAGCGGTTGCTTCGATCACAAGCTGTTGCCAGCTCACCGATCCAGGTGGTGGTTCGTGTGGCATCGACATGCAGTGACCGGACGCGAACCGTTACAGGTTGGAGTCAGCTAACTGACGAGTTCGTTCGTCAGCAATGAGCGCATCGATCACTTCGTCGAGCTCGCCCATTAACACTCGATCAAGCTTGTAAATAGTGAGGCCGATGCGGTGATCAGAAACACGATTTTCTTTGTAGTTGTACGTACGAATCTTTTCGCCACGACCACCGCCACCGATTTGACTCTTTCGAAGACCTGACTGTTCGGCTTGATGACGTTCTTGCTCGAGCTGCAACAGTCGAGACCGAAGGACCAACATGGCCTTGGCCCGGTTTTGGATTTGACTGCGCTCGTCTTGCATCGCCACCATCACTCCGGTGGGAAGGTGGGTGATGCGAACCGCTGAATCGGTGGTGTTCACGCTTTGCCCACCGGCCGAAGATGATCGATAGGTATCCACTCGCAAATCAACCTCGCGAATATCAACATCGACTTCTTCAGCTTCTGGCAACACGGTGACCGTTGCCGCTGATGTATGCACCCGCCCTTGGCTTTCAGTAGCGGGAACGCGCTGGACGCGATGAGGACCACCTTCGTGTTTCATATGCGTCCATACGCCTTCGCCAGCAACAGAAAAGCTGACTTCGTTCACGCCACCCATCGGTGATGGGTCAGAACCCAGTACCTGAACCTTCCACCCCTTGGCTGAGCAATAACGGGTGTACATCTCGTACAAATCACGCGCCCAGAGATTGGACTCTTCGCCACCTTCAGCACCGCGAATTTCCACGATGATGTTTCGCCCCGCGTTGGGGTCGGGCGGCAACAGCAACAAACGTAACTCTTCGTCGATCTCGTCGGCACGAATCTCGAGCTGAGCTGCTTCCGCGCGCATTGCCTCGCGGTCGGCGCCTTCGGATTCGTTGGCCATTTCGCGAGCAACATCGAGGTCGCCTTGGACTGCGGCGCGCTCACGGATCTTTTCAACGAGCGGTTCAAGTTCCTTCAAGCGACGCCCAACATCGCGCAATTGACGCTGATCGGCCTGAACGACAGGGTCGGACAACCTCATCACGACGAGCTCGTACTCGTTCTCTAACCCTGACAACCGTTCCAGCACGGTTCGTTACGCTACTGGGGTGTGGAGGGGTGGCCGACCGTATTCACCTGGGCGGGCTTGTCTGGTGACGGCTGGCCACGTTCGGTACGAACCTCATCTCGAAGTCCCCGAAGTCGATCACCTTCACGGTCAATTCGCCACGGCCCGACCCGCAAGGTCAGGTAACACAGGCCACCGACGGCAATCGGTAGCCACAATTGCGCAATCCGATACGCCGCAACTCCATAGGTCACGATCACGATCGGCATCCCGAATATGGAAGTCAACAACGAGGGATACATCACCTCCACGACACCGAGACCACCAGGGGTTATCGGGACGACCGACATCACGTTGATGATGCAAAACGACACGATCAGCGAATCGACCCTGATGCGTCCACCGAATGCCAACAGAAACACCCACAATGCAGCCGCATCGAGCATCCAATTGAGGACCGCCCACACGACCAGGTCGCGGAGGAGATCGGGGCGACTAATCATCTGGCGGAGTCGGTCAGCGAGATGGCTCACCGTTTCTGCCGAGCGATCC
>JANMEI010000274.1:0-4369 GCA_031376865.1 Acidimicrobiia bacterium
GGACCGAAGCCATGGAAACATTGGCGCTCATGACCGTGTCGGTTGCCGTTGCGTTGCTGATCGGCATTCCTCTTGGCGTCGTGATGGCTACCCGACCCCGGCTGGGTCGAACCCTGCAGCCGGTGCTTGATGCTATGCAAACCGTGCCGGCCACGGTGTATCTGCTACCGATGGTGATGTTCTTCCGCATTGGCGTGGTGCCCGCTGCGGTTGCCACCATCATCTTTGCGCTACCACCCGCCGTGCGCCTCACCGCGCTGGGCCTGACCAGCGTTCCGGTGCAGTCAGTTGAAGCAGGGCAAATGTTCGGGTCGACAAAACGCCAACTGCTTCGCAAAGTACAACTGCCTCTGGCGCTGCCGTCAATTGCCACCGGCGTGAATCAAACCATCATGATGGCTTTGGGGTTAGTGGTGTTGTCCACACTGGTTGGGTCAGGCGGATTAGGCGAGTTGGTGAACGACACCTTGCAGGCACGTTCGCCGGGTAAAGGGTTGCTGGTTGGACTGTCGGTCGTGGCGATTGCGACGGTGCTTGATCGAGTCAGCGCGTCATTTATTCAGTCAGCACGAACAACCACCGCGCGAACCAACATCATGCGTGACAAGCGTTGCTGGATCGGACTCTTTGGTGCGCTTGCCGTTGTCATCGTGGTTGGCCGTCAACTGGGATGGCAACGATTCCCGGCATCGATCGACACGGCCATTGCGAACCCGGTCACAGACTTTGTGACGTGGGTGCGCAACAACACTCGATCGGTGACACGTCCGCTGAACGACTTCTTAGTACGTGATGTGTTGATTCGATTTCGCGACCTGCTGTCGGAAACGATTCCCGGCCCGGTATTGGTCGCTGCTGCTGCCGGGCTTGGTTGGTATGTGAAGGGATGGAAGTTGGCAGTTGGAATCATATGCGGACTGACCATCATTGGGCTGATGGGAACGTGGACAGTGTCGATCGAAACGTTGGTGCAGGTGATGACCGCAACGGTATTGTCGTTGATGGTTGCGATTCCGCTGGGCGTGTTTGTGGGCCGTCGACCTCGAATCGAGCAGGCTATCGGGCCCTTTCTTGATGCCTTGCAAACCATTCCATCGCTGATCTACACCATTCCATTCGTGATGATCTTTACGGTCTCGGCGGTGCCCGGCATCATTGCCTCGGTGCTGTACGCCGTACCGGCCGGTATTCGTGTGGCGGCACTAGGAATTCGTGAGGTGCCTGCTGCCCCGATTGAAGCAGCAACCAGCTTCGGAGCCACCAACCGTCAGGTGTTACGAGGCGTGCGGTTGCCACTGGCATTCCCTTCAATCATGCTGGCGGTCAATCAGGTGATCATGATGGTGTTGTCAATGGTGGTCATTGCAGGCATGACCGGATCAGGCGCGCTGGGCTATCAAGCCGTTGAAGCACTCACGCTCAGCAAGATCGGCCAAGGTGCAACCGTTGGACTCTCAATCGTCATCATGGCGATGATCCTTGACCGCCTCACCCAAGGCCTAGCCACTCGCAATCGGCGCTAAATCGAAGGATCAGGTTTGTCTCAACGCTTACGATGAGGCAGATGGACAGCCTTCACAACGTGTTGCTCGGCTTGGAACAAGAACTGCTCAGCGCAGCCGCGAGACGTAACCCGGCGAGGCTGGAAGAGTTGTTACACGACCAGTTTGTCGAGGTCGGAAAGTCTGGGAAACGTTGGACGAAATCAACGTCCATCGCGGCGCTCCTTGCAGAAACTGATGCACCCACGGACGGCATCTTGTCGTTCTCTGTGTCACCACTAGCCGACGACGAATCGGTGGTGCTTGCCGAGTGGTCGATGCCCGGCGTGCGACGGTCGTCGATTTGGGTGAAAGTCGGCGGAGTCGGTTGGCAGATGCGTTACCACCAAGGCACGTTCTCCACCGAGGTCTAGTCGTCGGCACTGCTCGATTGCCGCCAGAATTTCAGTTCATCCTCGATGAAGTGCCCCACTAAATCTGTGTACAGCTTTTCGATCGCGTCCGTGGCTTCGTGACCACGAGTTCTCAGAGGCAAAATCGAAATTGGATCTACACTTCACACATGGCGGTTAATTCCTTGTATCGATGTTTCGCTATCTTCACTTCTGCTCTCGTTATGACGATGGTCGTCTGCGTTCCGAGCGTGTCGGCAAAGAGCACGAAGCGCGTTGTGACTCCCTGTTGCGAGCTGCTCGTTCCGACCTGGCTGAAGTATCTAACGAACGGAAACGGAATTGTGTCGACCGGCGGATCCATGTTCGTGTCAGTCGACAGTATGTCTGTGCGTTCGTCCATCGAAGGCGCATCGCTCCTGATCGAAGCGATCAGGGTTCGCAAGGTGACCTATGAGAAGGACAGTTCACAATGGTCAGTGCGAACAGGTTTCTTGGAAGACGGCAGCATCTTCTATATCCGCACAGAGTTTGATCGTGGGTGTGACGAAGCCGGGTTCTTGGTCATCACGTATCCGCAAAAGAAGAAGAAGGCGTATTATAACGACGTCACTACAATGTCGAAAAGCTTCCGTGCTGACCTGTGCGGCTGATGTCGAATGCCGCCCGCCTCACCGATCAACGCCAGATAGGCAAACGCAATTACGGACGCTACGGCAGTGTGTTCTTTAGTCCGCCAAGGCACACATCAAGCAGCCTCCGCAGTTCCTTGGCGTGATGTTGCGAGCCTGGCATATCGAAATGGATATCGGCCGTAAGTGCACGCTCGAGTGAAGTGCTTGTACTGGCTGTTGCGATAGCTCGCATGTCGACTCCGAGCAACCATGCGCAGGTAGTAGCAACGTCAAACTTAAAGGCTTCAGCTGCATCGGATTCATCGTCGAAGTAACGGTTCGATCCAATGACATGTTCGTAATTGACCAAGATCATTTCGAAGTCCGCGGCATCCTTCGCCGTCTCGCGTCCTCTGTCGAGCCATGCGATGAGTTTCAAAATCGCAAGGCCAGGAACGGAGGCAATCCGGATACTGAAGTCATCAACGTGATGAACCATGCTTGCCTGGAGTGCTTCCTCGAACCCGACAACCGACATGATCACGCTCGCGTCCGGTGGCCACCGGATCACGGCCTGGTCGTCCGCATTGTTGGACTGCAACGCACCGAACGGAACAAGGTCAAGGTTTCTGCCGACGATGCCGCCCGCTGGTTCGCTTCGGAGTCGATGGATCAGGTTGGTTGCTGCGAACCGACCGGTCGAGATGAACGCTTGTCGCAGTTCGTCGAACTCCTCCCAAGACTCGACGAGAACCGCAATGTCGATGTCATCGGTCGCTCGCCCCGGACTGATCCCAGCGTTTTCGACGAGCTGAATTTCACGGGCAAGTGCACCGATCAGCATCCACTGGACTTGACGGTAGCGGCACACCTCGGTGATAGTTCGCAAAGCAACACGGTCTTGTTCGTCACTCATCGACGAATCGGTCCTTGATCAGCATTGCGGTTTCCCGCGCTCGGGGATCACCGGTTTGTAACAGGTCCGCGTAAACAATCGGCCAAGGTGCAACCCTCGAACTGTCGTCGGTCTGGAGATCCCAAAACTTGTTGAGGATCTCAATCGGTCCATCAGGATCGTTCCGCAGATGCAGTTCGCGGAACAACCGGCGACGCAACGGCGGCCGCTGATCAATCGGAATATAGAACTGGGCCGTAACCGGTTTCAGGTTCCCGACGAGCAGTTGGGCTCCGACTTCGCCAGACCAGACCCCGAACGCAATGTCCATCGTCTTCCACCAGTCCCGACCCAACGGCCTCTCGGGCGCATATCGTTCGCTGTCCAGTTTTGGTCGAACTCGTGCTGCGTAAGCATTTTCCCACTCCAACAAGAGCTGTTCACGTTGAAGCACCATCGGCCCTGTACCGCTCTCGACGACGTAGCGACGTTCAACCAACCAATCGAGACCGGACCGAACCGACCCAAGCGCAATGCCGGCCGCGGTTGCCAAGTTCCGCTGCGTTGCGCCCAATGTGGCCGGTTGTGCGAGCGCAACGAGTCCAAGTCGAATTGCTGCAGCGCTCCACCCAAGTTGTTCGTGCACCAAGACACGCGGTCGACCCGACACCAACACATAACGCTCATCAAAGGAGAGATACGCGTTCCCTGCTGCGTCGATCGCATTCAGTTGCTGAATTCTGCATTGCTCGAGCATCTCCGGAGACAAATAGTCAGTCACCAACACCCCGACAGCGAACCCACGCTCAGTTTGTAACGAACCGAGGTTGTCGCTGAGATACGAGACAGTCGCCACCCGGTCAACAGTCCGACGCACCTTCACCATCAGAGGCTGTTCACCGATGACAACCACACCGTCGCAATCGAGACCTTCATCACCGGACGTCTCGACCGATGCGCGTTTCG
>JANMEI010000295.1:0-5144 GCA_031376865.1 Acidimicrobiia bacterium
CTGCGGAACGCATTGCGCAAACCGACTACGTTCGCTTTGCCCGCACTGCAGGGATCGAACCGTCGGAACTGCATCGTTGGTCGGTGACACACCCGGCGGAGTTTTGGAGTCGGGTATGGGACTTTGCTGACATTCGTGGCGACAAGGGCGACGCCGTGCTGCAACGGGGTGCAACGATTCGCGACGATCGGTACTTTAGCGATGCCCGGTTGAACCTGGCCACCAATCTGTTGGGCGGGTTCGGACCGGGACCGGCGATTGTTGCCCATGATGAGCGCGGAGATCGACGGAGCATCAGCTGGGACGAACTTCGCATCCAGGTCGGCGCATGTGCTGCAGCGTTACGTGCCGATGGCGTGCAGCCGCTTGACCGTGTCGTTGCATTCGTTCCCCATGGGATCGAAGCAATTGTTGCAATGATCGCCACGGTGTCAATAGGTGCCACGTTTTCGACCGCATCGCCAGACTTCGGGACTCAGGGGGTGTTGGACCGCTTCGAGCAAATCAGCCCGGTGGTGCTGTTTGGCTGCTCGGGGTACTCCTATGGAGGCAAATGGTTTGACACCACCGAGCGACTACGTGACATTGCGGCAGGTTTGCCGACCGTGCGGCGAACGGTGCTGGTGGAGGAGTTTCAGACTTACATTAAGCTGCATCGTGGATCGGCGGTCCCTGATGATCTGTACCCGTACGATCAGCCCTGGTATGTGTTGTATTCATCGGGCACCACGGGCAAGCCCAAGTGCTTTGTGCACCGTGCCGGTGGCGTGTTGATTCAGCACCGCAAAGAGCATTTGCTGCACTGCGACATGGGAGCCGGCGATGTAGCGCTGTATTTCACGACAACCGGATGGATGATGTGGAATTGGTTGGTGAGCGCGCTGGCGACTGGGGCAACGGTCGTCTGCGTAAATGGCAGCCCGTTCTTTCCATCGCCCAATCGCCTGTTTGACCTTGTTGATCAGGAAGGCGTAACGCTGCTGGGTGTCGGTGCCAAGTTCATCGATTCACTTCGCAAAGAAGGGCTTCGACCCAAAGACACACACGACCTGCTGAGCTTGCGGACCTTGTGTTCAACCGGCTCACCACTCGCCGCCGAAGGGTTTGCCTATGTCTACGATGCCATCAAGACCGACGTGCACTTAGCATCTATCAGCGGAGGAACCGACCTCTGCGCGTCGTTCGTTGGCTGCAATCCAACTGCACCGGTGCATGCCGGCGAGATTCAAGATCAAATGCTTGGCATGGCGGTCGACATTTGGGATGACAATGGGCAGTCACTCCGTGACCAACCTGGGGCGAGAGGCGAGCTGGTATGCACGCAGAGTTTCCCGTCAATGCCCATTGGTTTTTGGGGAGACGACGATAGCGCCAAGTACAGCGCTGCCTATTTCGAACGATTCCCCACCGCCGACGCATGGGCACACGGTGACTTTGCGGCATTCACCCAGGCTCAGGACGGTCCGCCCGGATTCGTCATTCACGGCCGCAGCGATGCCACCCTCAACCCCGGGGGTGTGCGCATTGGAACCGCCGAGATCACTCGACAGGTGGAACACGACCCCACCATTGCCGAGTCGTTGGTGTTTGGCCAGGAGTGGGACGACGACACCCGGATTGTGCTGCTGGTTCGCATGGTCGCCGGTCATAAGCTCACAGATGATGCCGTTGCGGATCTGAAGCGCCGCATCCGCTCCAACTGCTCACCCCGACATGTCCCCGCTTTGGTGTTGGCGGTTGATGATCTTCCTCGTACCCGCAGCGGCAAGCTGACCGAGCTGGCTGTTGCCGACGCCGTCAACGGTCGCGAGGTTCGAAACACCGAAGCAATGGCCAACCCCGAAGCCCTGTGGGCAATCGCCTCCCGACCCGAACTTCACTGATTCAGTAGGCAGATTTCAACAGCGAATGTGCCTGCGGTACATTTTCGAATGGCAGATACAGCGTTTCATTTTCCAGATCCGGGGCTGCACATCGGAGTGCTCGGAATGTTGCTCGAAGAAGAGATCATCACGGAAGAACCGATACGAACTGTGTTGGCAGAAATTGCTGGCGAGGATGAGTTCGAACGACTAGGTCTTGGGGTTCAGGCTCTGCACGGGATTTCCATTTCTGAGGACCAACTTGCTGAGGTGACTACTCTCCACTTCGATGGCGGAAATGCCATCTACATGGTCCTCGAGGAATGCGTCGAGTGCGACACCGGCGGCGAAACCGACGACTACAGCCTTCGCTCACTTGAAGGAATCGGGCTGTTGCTGAATCTCACCTATCTCGACTTATCTGGTCATGGCTTTCACGCGACCGGGATCGATCTTGCACCGATCGCGAACCATCCAGCGCTTAAACGCATTGATCTGTCCGGTCCCGTGCTTAATGTTGCGGCGTTGGAATCTGTAACGACTCTCACCAAGGTGGTGGTTGCACCCAGCGACGATCCAACTGTGTTCGACCGTTTGAAAGCCCGCGGGGTATCCATCGAGGACGACTAAGGCAGGCAATCGGCGAACTGCGGCGCACCGGGTTCTCGTTGGACCCCCGCGGCGTTGGCAGTGAAGCTGATGGCGTGATACCAACCGCACAGCATGGTGAGATCGAGAATCTGCGCTTCGGTGAAAACGCTCGCTAAGCGAACATAGATCTCGTCCGGGATGGTCCCGGTCCCATGCATCGAGTCAACCGCTTCGATCAGCAGCGTGTCAGAAGGTTGCGTCCAACAGTCGTCGCTCGGCTGTCCATAAGTGAGGGATGCAACCTGTTCCGATGACAGCTGAGCACGTTCTGCGAAGAACGCGACATGCACACCCCACTCGTACTCACACCGACATAAGGCGCAGGTTCGATCGATCACAATTTCTCGTTGGCGCAGGGTGAGCGATAGGTGCTTGCTCAATTCATAGCCACCCCAAGGGCCCATTGCCTTTGCCATCGGCAAGTTTTTGGCGAACGTTCGAAAGAGCAGGATCGGCGGCACACCGGCAGGCATCATTGCGGCGAGCCGAGTTTCCACTTCGGATTCATACGGTGGCTCTACGGGTTCGATTCGCGGTTGGTCAGCCATCAAGCACCTCTCTCACGCGTTTCGACTTTCGAAACGCCTTCGGGCAGGCTATCGTTTCGGAAAACGAAACACAACCAGAGGATCACATGCCACGACAACTCGCTCCGGTACCGGGAAAACCCGTGCGCGGGTCGACAACCGGTCGACCGCTCATGGCCGCATTGGATCTCCTGGGAAAACGTTGGACCTTGCGCATCCTGTGGGAGCTGCGTCACGATCCGCTCGGAGCGCGAGCCTTGCAACAGCGCTGCGATGCAATGTCGTCGAGCGTGCTGTATGACCGTTTGCGAGAGCTCACCGAGGCCAAACTCGTCGTACAGACGCACAACGATGAGTACGAATTGACCAAACTTGGAGCATCACTCCAAAACGCATTGAGCCCACTCGACACCTGGGCAAAAGCATGGGCGAAGGACGTGAGTAAGTCGAACGAAACGCGAGGCCCGTCGAGATCGACTCGATAACCTAGCGACGAACAGGCGGGCTCAGCAGTGGACGAGCGGGTGGTCGGACCGGAGTGGGACGTGCTGGCGGAACCGGCTCAGGCGATGATCCAAACACGTCACGCTGCAGTCGATCGCGAGCATCGGGTCCAAACGCTGAGCCGAGTTGCCCACCTACGGAATAGGGATTCTTCTGACGAGCATTGTCCCAGTATCGGTACTCCAACTCGGCGATCTGGCGACTGGTTTCTTCTGTCAACGGCTTGTCGAACAACGCCCGGGCCTCGGCCGAGTTGAACACGGTCCCGATCTGTTCCTCGCCAACGGTTCCCATGCTCAAGTAGATCGAACCGATTGCTCGGTGCACGGCATGGCCAACCGAGCCCGGCGGATAGCTGACCGTCGCGGCATAGGCGCCGAGCCGGGAATTTGGGTCCGGTGTCAACGTGCCACGCTCGATCCGACCAAGGGTGATGGGTCGGCCCGCCACACTGTCCGTCGTGAAGTCGAAGAAGTTCTCCAACCGCTCTTGCCGTTGAACCGAAGGCCGAGCTGCATCAACTTTTGCCCGGACCGTCATCTGCGAAAACTCATACATTGCTTCGGTCACAACCTGCCCTGCTGATGAAGCGCTCTGCTGCAACGCAACAACATTCTGCACCTGAGCGTTCATCGTTGCACTGATCGCTTCGGACGCTTGCGGAGAGTGCTGACGAAGGTGCTGTTCGCCTCGTGCCGCAGCATCGTATGCATACGTAGTCTGATGCAACACGTTGCCATGTTGCACGATTGCATCAGCCACGGCCCGAAGCGCAGTCCCGGCTCGTGCAGCCTGATCAGCACGCCGACTGGCTGATTGGGTAAATGCATCCGCAGCCGACCCCGTCCAACGATTGAAACCTTGAACGGAATTTGCTCCTCGTTGGTGCGCTGCGGCATTGGCATCCAGTAACGCAGCCATTCGTGCCAAGTTTGATGCGAGCAGCATCACCTGCTCGACGTTTGCCGCCGGAAACGGCACCGACCCGCGGACCGGGGTCATCGACCGCCGCCCGTCGGAGTACTGATTCGATCAGTGGGCCCAGAGACACGTGGTCGAGGCACAAGAGGCGGTGGGACTCCAGGTGATCCGCCAAACGGCAAACCACCAAACGGCGGCGCACCAAACGGCACCGTACCAAACGGCACCCGAAACGGAAGCAGATCAAGCAACCCACGCGACTCCTGGCTGACACGACCATCGCTGGTCTGGTAGTTGTCCCGCGCTGTTGCCAAACCATCACGATCAAGGGTGAGGTTGGTGCTGGTTTCCGCTAGAAACTCGCCCACGTTTCGCATCAGTTGCTGCAACAGCGCCGCCAACTGTTCCGAACCGGTGTCGTTGGTTCCATTGTCGGTCATCAGGCCACGTGTTGAGCTGACGTTTTCGAGAACACCCGAATACAGACTTCGCAGCTCGTCAAAAATCTGGAGATCGACCGTGAACCCGCTGTTGGCCGAAGCTGGCGGATTTCCCATCACTGCAGTCTGAGCGGTCCTGCGGTCACGCAGTATCGGCAGAACTACCCCTTCATCGCCAACAGGGATATACTCTTCTCATGAACAAGACATCCGTCATTGTCGATAAAGATATCGTCGAT
>JANMEI010000396.1:0-1570 GCA_031376865.1 Acidimicrobiia bacterium
CTAAGCGAATACCGCTCCCCTGCTCCTTCAAATCCCAGCGGGCATCTCGTGCCTCGATTGCTACCCCGGGCGCAATCACCAGCAACGCATGGCTCACCGGTGCCCCACCAGCACGAGTGATCACCGTTGACAGCCCACCGCGCTGACCGGTGAGCAACACATCGCCCGCCCGGCACTGCAACAGCAACTGATGCAGGGCCGACGCCGACGCTGATGCTGATGCGACACCCATCAGATCATCAACCTCGGTCATCGTTTAGGGGCCTCGGGCCGCTCGCCTTCTGCAACCTGGCCATGCTGGGGATGATCTGTACGAATATGATCTGCGGTTTCGGACGAATACAGAAACCGCAGCTCACAATATGGGCACTGATGAACCGATGAGAAATCGTCGAAGAGACCCACCGCCAACTCCTAATCTGACCCGCTCGTGCGCTTCTTGATGATCTCAATCTTGGCCGCGGTGTTATTGGCATCTTCGCCCTGCTCGCCTAACAGCAAGCGTCGATCATCTTCGGCCGCATCGGCTGCACCAGCATCGGCATGGGCCAAAATTTCGTCGGTGCCAACCTTGGCGATCTCCTTGGCCATAGCCACCAACGCCGACACCATCTCGTTCTCCGGCACCACCCGCACCACCTTGCCCTTGACAAACAGATGCCCACGATGACGACCGGCAGCAATCCCAAGATCTGCCGACGCAGCTTCGCCCGGGCCGTTCACCACGCACCCCATCACCGCAACCTGAATAGGCACCTTGAGCTCACGCAGCGCCTCTTGCGCTTCGCTGGCCACCTTGATGACATCGATCTCAGCACGGCCACACGACGGGCACGCAATCAGATCTAAGCCCACCCGCTCGCGCAACCCGAGCGCCTCCAACAGCTGCCGACCAGCGCGACCCTCCTCAATCGAATCGGCCGTCAACGAATAACGAATGGTGTCGCCAATACCTTCGGCCAGCAACGTCGCAATCCCCGCCGTAGCCTTCACCAAACCACCCGGGAGCGGACCTGCCTCGGTGACGCCAAGATGCAGCGGATAATCCACCGTGGCCGACAGCAACCGATACGACTCGATCATCAACGCCGGGTTAGATGCCTTCACCGAGATCTTCAGATCATGAAAGTCCTCTTCCATGAAATACGCCAACTCGCGCTGAGCAGACGCCACCAAACCCTCCGGGGTTTGCCCGTATTGCGCTTCGATATCGGGATCAAGCGAACCACCGTTGACACCAATACGAATCGGCACACCACGGTCTTTGGCCTCGCGCACCACCGTGCGAATGTGTTCGGGCTTGCGGATGTTGCCGGGGTTCAGCCGCAGGCAATGCACACCCGCCTCCAACGCCGCCAACGCTAGCTTGTACTGAAAATGAATATCAGCAACGATCGGCACCGGCGACCGGGGAATGATCTGAGCCAGCCCAACAGCTGCTTCCTCCTCATTGCAGGTGCAGCGCACAATGTCGCAACCGTTGGCCGCGAGCGCATAGATCTGCGCCAACGTGGCCTCGACGTCGGCCGTCTTGGTGGTCGTCATCGACTGCACTGACACGGGCGCATCG